>DYHU01000403.1 GCA_020724025.1 Syntrophorhabdus sp.
CTCAGTTATGGGAGGTAATTCCATCTTATTGATAGTAGGAGTCGATAGGTGGGGTTTTCTAACCCCGCCTCCAACTCCAATATAGGCGGGACAGGAATGTCCCGCCTATCAGGTGTAATTAATTTTTTATCAGGATTTTTGTGACCCCCTGTAACTGAAGCATAACGCCATGGGTTGAAATTATCTTGCCAATTATTCAATGATGATGTATAGTTTACGTAACTTTAGAAGAGGAGGGAAAGGTTATGAAAATTCACTACAAGGGATTCATGAGGGAAAAGATACGAAGGAATCCAATTACCATCGGCCCTGATGCCAATTTTTTTGAAGCCCGAGGCCTCATCCACGACAAGGGGGTCCGACATCTTCCCGTCATCGATAAGGACAATCGCCTTATTGGAATTGTCACAGACCGGGATATTCGAGAGGCCGCTCCCTCGGATGCAACCCTGCTCAGCGTCCAGGAACTCAACTATCTCCTGGGAAAACTGAAAGTTTCTGCCTTTATGACGCCCAAGGATAAATTGATCACAATCAATCCGGACACATTGATCGAAGAGGCGGTCAAACTGATGCGGGATCATAAGATCGGATGCCTCCCCGTAATGGAAGGAGGAAAGTTATATGGAATCTTTACAGAGACAGACGCCCTCGACCATCTGGTGGACATCTTCGGTCTCAATCAGAAAGGAACCCGCTTATCCATTGCCTTTGAAGATAAACCCGGCACTATGCTCGGAGCCCTCGAAGTGTTTAAGAAACATAATATCAATATCATCAGTATTGTCACCCCCTCTTTCATGGTGGATGGCAAAAGAATTGCCGCTATCCGGATTCAGACAGAAAATTATCAGGAAGCAATTAAGGATTTGGAGAAGGCCGGCTATGATGTCCTCTCCGTAGGCCATTGGCCTTCCGTATAAGGCAATAGGGGAATGGTGGAAAGTTGGAATGATGGATGAACGTCTTAAGGAATAATGGAACATTGGAACAATGGAATAATGGGAAAACCAACTACTCTTTAATCCTTTCATACCCCAATATTCCAATATTCCACTCTTCCAATATTCTGATCCTACATCATTCCAATATTCCATCATTCCATTTTTTTTGCTCTGGGGTTAACAGTTTACGTTAAGTGGTTCATTGGCCTTATGGAAATCGACGGATCTAAATTTTATCAGATCGGTGAGCTCGCCAATTTGTTAGACTTGAGCCCGCGAACAATCCGGTATTACGAGGAGATCGGTCTCCTCAATTCCGTCAAAAGGATCGACGGTGGGAAAAGAGTCTATACAGATATGGATTTTAAGCGCCTCAAATTTATTCAGAGGCTCAAGTATCTTGGTCTTACTCTATCAGAGATGCATGAGCTCGAGGATATCTACCAGATTCATCGGACCAATAAGAAGGTCCTGCCCAGACTTTTGGAATTGCTGGATAGCCATGCGGCCAAGATCGATGAACGGATCAATCATCTCCTCAAATTAAAAGCCGAAATCCACAACTACCAGGGGAAAATCCGTCAGAAACTGAATCTCGAAGATGAGGTCCAGAAAGGAGAAGAACTTGACAAGAGAAGTGATCATCACCAGCGCCGTCCGGACAGCTATCGGTAACTTCCTTGGCGCCTTAAGCCCTTTGGGCGCCACAGAACTGGGAGGAAAGGTCATCGCAGAGGCGGTCAAACGTTCAAATATCCGAAAGGAGGATGTGGATGAGGTGATCATGGGCAATGTCCTTCCCTTCGGACTCGGACAGAACCCTGCCCGACAGGCCATGATCAAAGCAGGACTCCCGATGGAGGGAGGGGCTATTACAATTAATAAAGTTTGTGGTTCCGGTTTGAAGGCGGTCATGCTTGCCGCCCAGGTCATTATGGCAGGGGATGCGGAGGTGGTCGTAGCAGGCGGGATGGAAAACATGAGCCGTGTCCCTTACTACCTCGATAATGCAAGAACAGGGTACCGGCTCTGGGATGGGAAACTGGTCGATGGAATGGTCCATGACGGCCTCTGGGATGTGGTGAACGACTACCATATGGGATTTACGGCTGAGATTCAATCAATAAAGTTCAATATCAGTCGTGAGGAGCAGGACCGATTCGCTCACGAATCGAATCACAAGGCGATGCAGGCCATCCGGGAGGGAAAATTTAAAGAGGAGATTCTTCCTATTTCCCTCCCTTCTAAGAAAGGAGAACCGGCCCTTTTTGATACGGATGAGGGACCCAGGGAAACAGACCTTCAGGCCCTTGGCAGGCTAAAATCTGTTTTTAAAGAGGGCGGTGTCGTCACGGCAGGGAATTCCTCCAAGATCAGTGATGGGGCAAGCGCTCTTGTGCTTATGTCTCAAGAGAAGGCACAGGCTCTGGGCGTGAAGCCATTGGCAAAGGTGGGAGCACAGGCCGCTGCCGGTGTGGAACTGGAGGATGTGCTGGTCGCCCCGATCCAATCGATTCCGAAAGCCCTCAAAAAGGCAGGACTCACTCTCAAGGAGATCGACCTCTTTGAGATCAATGAAGCCTTTTCAGCCACAACCGTTGCCATCATCAAAGCATTAGGAATTGAAAGAGAGAGGGTGAATATAAAGGGCGGCGCTGTCGCCCTGGGTCATCCTATCGGCGCCAGTGGCGCAAGAGTCCTGACCACATTGCTCTATGCCATGAAAGACAGCGGCGCGAAGAGGGGAATGGCATCCCTCTGTTTGGGAGGAGCGGAAGCGGTCAGTCTGATTGT
>DYHU01000063.1:0-4224 GCA_020724025.1 Syntrophorhabdus sp.
TTCACCCTGCATGGGAATCCAGGCTAGTTCATTATTTGTGATTTGATCTTTATTTCTGCATGCGGTCTTCAATCTTTTTTATTGCCTCTCTAATTTTTAGGACCAATGATCCTTTTTGAGATTTCTCCAATCGGGTTAACACTTTGACCGATTCCCCGGTCCCGATCTTCCCCAGAGTATCACAGATCGCAGCGAGGGAGGCATCGGTGAGGGGATTCTTCTGAAGAAAGCCCAGCAATCCCTTAATCCCCCTTTTCTCCAGGATTTCGATGAGGATCTGCTCCGAAGTCTTCCCCTCGATGGCAATATTTCCGGAAAGGCCAAAGGCAAGGTAGATATGGGTTTCGAGTTTATCAGATTGCGGGGATGGGGTTGCGGATAGTTCTTTGAGCCTCTCGACCATCTTTCCGATGCCCCGGGCGCTTTTGATCATGCCCAGACACCAGACCGCTCTCTTTCGCACCTCAATGTCCGGATCATTCAAAGACGAAAGATAGATCTCCTCTCCCTCAGGGCCTCCGACCTGGCACAGGGTGTGGATGGCCTGTTCCCTCAGTTTAGAATGTTCATGGGTGGCAAACCTCTTTGCGATCTTCGTCAGAGGGGCCTGCCACTCGCGAGATTTGATCTCTCCAAGAACCCTGAGAATATCACAGGTCGTTTCGACAGAGGTCTGCTGTTGCTCCAGTTCCTTCAGAAGATGGACAGCGGCGACCGGTCCTATTTGAATCAGGGCTTCGCAGGCATTCTTCCTCACCCACTGATCCTCACTTGATTTTAAAATATCGATGAGGACAGGGATGGCTCCGATCTCAAGGGCGGCGAAAAGAGGAATGACTGCCACCCGGACTTCTTTCTTCCCTTTAAGAAATTTCTCTTTGAGAAGTTGAGGGATCATTCCCTTTCCGATCTCCTCCAGGATCTGGCCTGCGAGAAGGGACCACATCCTCCTTTGATGAAAGTGACCCCTCAGGGTTTCAAATATCCGAAGAATCTCCGGATAACGATCCCTCCGGATGAGTTCGGGAATCATTCTGACAAAGGAGAGGCCCACATTGAGAAAGGCCTCCTTATCTTTGGCCTGATCGAGTTGCTGGAAGAACTGATCCGTGTAGCTGAGAAACTTATCGGTCAACCTCTCCAGGAGAATCTTATCTTTCAGGGCCGGGGGCAGGTCTTCGAGGCTGATGAGCTGATGTCTGAAAAATTCCTCGAGAAGACTCTCCGTCTCCCGGGTGGGGGCCTCTTTTAATCGGCGGGAGATCTTCCTCACGAGACGGTCCGATTTTTTCTCAAAGGCATCCTGCTTCTGAAGTTTTTTGAGGTCGATATGTTCGCGCAAGAAGATTTTAGAGGCATTGAGGAGGTACTGTTTCTTTAAGGAAGAGACGATCTCATCCTCAATCGTCTCCTCAAGACCTTCGGAGGCGGTGGCGAGATCGCTATTTCGCAGAATGGCGCAGAGCAGGTCGGATTGGCGAATCGGCCGGAGGGCATCCCGGAGGAGGCTTATCCGGATCTCCTGGATGTCCTGCCCCATCATCTTCTGGAAGAGGGGAATCATCTTGAGGTCCTTCCTCATCCGGGAGAGGGTGAGCCGGGCCCTCCAGGGCATCTCCCGTTCCAGGGCGAGGAATTCTTCATTGAAGACATATGAGATGTTAAAGATCCCCCGGCTGTAAAGGGCCTGTGCAAATCGGTCCTGATCCTGTTTGCGGCGGGTGTCCACCAGGGTGGGTTCGCTCATGATATCTACGAATGAGCTGAATTCGCCCTGTTTCATCCGGCTCTTGAGGGTCAAACTGATCAGGTCTTTGCGCTCCATATATTTGGCAAATTTCGGGACATAGAGCTCACCCATTCCCTTCATCATCATCCTGCTCAATTTCTGCGCTTCGGGCAGAACGCCTTCGACAAAAATCTCCTGTCCCTCCTGTTCCTCCCGCACGAGAAAGGCCAGTTCATCCTCCTCCTCAAAAAGGTCTATGAACCTCTGGTAGAGGCCTTCCTTTGCCTTTTTCGATTCAGGATGATCAGACGTATAGTATCCTGTCCTCAGGAAGGCCTGGATGAGATGAAGGACAAAGTCGGTGAGCTTGATCTGAAGTTTCTGTAGCCGCTCGACCTCTTCCGGAGGAAGACCCTCCGGAATTCCCGGGGACTTTTTTTCAAGAATGGGATTTGGCTTAAGGGGCACTCTCTTTTCCTTTGAGCCTTAATTTCACAAAAACTGAAGAGGTTGTCAAGTTAGAAAAATAAGAGACCTTAATGAAGGTTCGGAGTTGGGTAGGGAACGGTTTCAAACCGTTCCCTACAGGAGTTCGGAGCAAAAAATCAAAACAAGGCCCATTTGAGTTAGTCAACTGTGTTTCCAAAACCTTTGTGGAACTTTTTCGACCTGCCCGCCTGGCTTAACAATAGGTTCTGTTGCGTTGATTTTCGGAAAAGGGTCGATTAGATTTAAAGACCGGGGAAGCGGAGAAGATGAAATCTTTCAAAACCCTCAAAGAAGACCTTATCAGGAACCGATGGCGAATTCTGACAGGACTTGTCGCCCTTCTCATCGTCGATGTCCTTCAACTCCTCATCCCGAGAGTGGTCAAGCATGCCATCGATGATCTCACCTCAGGCGAGATTTCCTCTCCTCGTCTCCTCCTTTACGGGTTACAAATTCTCATTCTGGCCGTGGGCATCGGCGGATTCCGGTATGTCTGGAGATACCTCCTGCTGGGAGCCTCGCGCCGAATGGAGAAAGCCCTGAGAGACCGCTTCTTTCTTCATCTTCAAGCCCTCTCTCCTTCCTACTTCTCCCGGACAAAGATAGGCGACCTGATGGCCCATGCCGTCAATGATATTGAGTCGGTCCGGATGGCGATGGCTCTGGGCCTGGTCTTCATCGTCGATACGATCATCCTGGGAGTCCTGACCCTATTTTTCATGGTCTATATCCATCCCCTGTTAACCCTCTATGCTGTCCTTCCCATGCCGTTGATCACAGTGGTCACTCTCGTTTTCAGCCGGACGATTCACGAGCGTTATGAAGTGCTCCAGAAAACCTTCTCCCAGCTTACCGAAAAGGTGAGGGAGTCGATCGCCGGCATCCGTGTCGTCAAGGCCTATGTTCAGGAGGAGGCGGAAAGAGATAAACTTTCCCGCTTGAGCCGGGATTATATCAAAAAGAATGTGGGCATCACCAGGATATGGGGGATGTTTTTTCCCCTTCTCCTCTTCCTATCCAACCTCTCCATGGCCCTCGTTCTCTATCTGGGCGGAAAGCTGACCATCCTTCAATCGATCTCCACCGGTGATTTTGTGGCCTTCATGAGCTATCTGGGAATGCTCGCCTGGCCGATGATGGCCCTGGGATGGGCGATCAATATGATTCAGCGAGGAGCGGCCTCGATGGACCGTATCAACCGGATATTCGGAGAGGCGCCGGAGATTTCCGACGCTCCGGAAGCCATTGTCTCCGGTCCGCTGAAGGGAAGGATTGAGATTAAGGGTCTGACCGTTTCATCAGGAAATGGAGAAACTCCGCTTCTTGAGGACATCCATTTAGACATCCATGAAGGGGAAAAGATTGTCATCGTCGGAAGAACCGGCTCCGGTAAGACCGTCTTATGTCATCTGCTGGCCCGAATGATAGAATCTCCGGAAGGCTCTATCTTGTTCGACGGGATTGAAATCCATCGTATTCCTCTTAAGGTATTGAGAGGAGCTATTGGCTATGTTCCTCAGGACACCTTTCTCTTTTCCGATACAATCAGGGAAAATATTGCCTTCGGAAGGCCCAATGCCTCTCTTGAGGAGATTGAAGAGGCGGCCCGAGTTGCACAGATTTATGATGAGATGATTGAATTTCCCGCAGGCATGGATACCGTGATCGGCGAGAAGGGAATCACCCTCTCCGGTGGGCAGAGGCAACGGGTTACCATCGCCAGAGCGGTCTTGATGAATCCACCGGTCTTCATCCTCGATGATGGACTCTCCTCCGTGGACATCCAGACGGAAGAGCGGATCCTTGACGGATTGGAGAAATTTCTCAGAGGAAAGACGAGCATCCTTGTCACCCATCGAATCGCTCCGCTCCGGAGAGCGGACCGGATCATCGTCCTGGACAAGGGAAGGGTGGCTGAGATGGGCGACCACCAGAGCCTTCTCGCCAGAGGCGGGATCTATGCGAATCTTTACTGGGAAAGAGAAATGGAGGAGGAGCTGGAAAGA
>DYHU01000063.1:4324-14806 GCA_020724025.1 Syntrophorhabdus sp.
GTGATGTACGCTGATTTCGGATATATGGAGGAGGGAAAACTGGGGAAGCCCTACGACCTGAAATTGATGGTCCGGTTGGGGTCCTTTCTCAGACGGTACTGGTTTCTGATGAGCCTCTCCCTCTTCATTGTCCTGATCATGGCTGGACTTGACCTGGTCATTCCCTACCTGACCAAAGAGGCGATTGACCGTTACATCGTCACCTCTGCGAGGGAGGTGATTCTCCGCAGGGACGGGTCACCGGAAGAGAGGCGACTCCTCCAACAATTTGAAAAGGATCTCATCCCCATGAGAGAGGAGGGGAGATATCTTCTTCCGCCGGATGTCTTCAGTTCCATGGACCGCAAAGAGGTAGCCCTCTTTCAGAAGGCGGGCCTGCTCTCGGAAAATCGATACTATCTCTTTATCCCCCGGAGGCCGGGAGAAGAAGCCCTGCTCATAAAATATCCCTCCTCTTTTGAAAGGAGCGGTCCTCACTGTTTCATCTCTCTGGACCGGATGAAAGACTTAAAGAGAGAGGATCGCCTCAGCCTGAGGGGAAGGGATTTAGAAGGAGTTCTTCACCTCGCCCTCCTCATTGTCTTCATCCTGGCCGTTCATTTCGGATTGAATTTTGTTCAGGTCTATGCAATGGAAGTGGCGGGCCAGAAGATGATGCATGACCTCCGGATGAAGGTCTTCTCCCATCTCCAGAATCTCCCGGTCTCATTCTTCGACAGGAATCCTGTGGGAAGGCTGGTCACTCGACTCACCAATGATGTTCAGAATGTCCATGAAATGTTCACATCCGTTCTCATCAACCTTTTCAGGGATGTCATCCTCCTGATCGGAATCGTCATCATCCTTCTCCACCTCCATCGGGAGATGGCCCTGATCTCCTTCTCCGTCGTTCCCCTGATCTTCGTCACCACCCTCTTCTTCAGCCGCCGGGCCAGGGATGCGTTTCGCGAGATCCGTTTCAAGATCGCCCAGATGAATGCTTTTCTCCAGGAGAATTTTGCAGGGATCCGGGTGGTTCAACTCTTCAGGAGGGAGGAAGAGAATGGGAAGCGATTCCAGAAGATCAACGAGGCTCATTACCTGGCCAATATGAGGCAGATCTCCGTCTATGCCTTCTTCGTTCCATTTGTCGAAATACTAAGTTCGGGAGCCACCGGTCTTCTCATCTGGTATGGAGGAGGCAGGGTGATCCAGGAGGCGATCAGTCTCGGCGTTCTCGTCGCCTTTCTCTCTTATATCCGGATGTTCTTCCAGCCCATCCGGGACCTTTCCGAAAAGTACAATATCATGCAGTCGGCAATGGCTTCCCTGGAGAGAATTTTCGGGTTACTCGACCAAGAGGAAATGATTCACCCGGACTTTTCACCGGTCAGTGGGACGATCAAGGGGAATATCGAATTTCAACAGGTCTCCTTCTCTTATAATGGAGAGGACCGGGTCCTCAACGAAGTCTCCTTCTCCGTCCACGAGGGCGAGACCATTGCCATTGTCGGAGCGACCGGAGCCGGGAAAACATCGCTCCTCTATCTTCTCGAACGGTTTTACGAACCGGAGGAAGGGAAGATCCTGCTCGATGGGATCGACATCCGACAGAGGGATATCTCGGATCTCCGGTCCCAGATCGGCCTGGTGATGCAGGATACTTTTCTCTTTGCAGGAGATATTGAGGAGAATATCCGGCTGGGAGATCAGAGGGTGGATGGAGCAAGAGTGAAGGAGGCGGCCAGGGTGGTGAATGCGGATAAATTTATTCAACGATTGGCCAATCAGTATCAAACCAGGGTGGGAGAAGGAGGAGAAATATTATCCGCGGGGCAGAGACAGCTCCTGGCCTTTGCAAGGGCCCTCTATGTCAATCCGAAGATCCTCGTCCTCGATGAGGCGACCTCCCATGTCGATCCGGAAACAGAACGATTCATTCAGGAAGGCCTAACACGGTTACTCAAGGAAAGGACGGCCATCGTCATTGCCCACCGCCTTTCCACGATCCAGCATGCGGACCGGATCATCCTCCTCCATAAAGGAAGGGTCCGGGAAACCGGAACTCATGGGGAATTGATGGCGAAGAAAGGGCTCTACTACAGGCTTTTTCAATTACAGTTCGGAGTGAATAGTCGCATAGTCAGTTAGTCTAATAGTCTTATAGTCACAGACTACGAGACCATCTGACTATAAAACTGCAAGACTGCAGTCTCCGACCCGAGAGTGCCACAAGTTGACAAAACAGACGGCCGTATCCTATAAAGAATAAGGTATGATAGAGGAGAAAGAAGAACCCCGAAGCCAAGGCCCCGAAGAGGAGAAGAAAAGGGAAGTGGATCTCAACACCCTCTTTCCCGGGAAGGGTTATGATCTTAATCGCCTCTTTCCCGATGAGGGGACCAAGAGGCTTCTCCATGAACTGAAGAGAAACAAGAGGGATATTGACCGGTTCATCAAAAGTCTCAATCTCGAGGAGGAGTAGATGAAGTGCCCCCGTTGTGAGGAAGCATTGCCTTATATTCTTTGTGAGGCATGTGGGGAAGGGATGCCGGAGAGGAGCCTTTTCTGCTGCTGGTGCGGAAACCCGGTTCTGACAAAGGACGAGGAGAGCGATTTCAATAAAAGGATATTATGCAGTGACGGAAGTTGCATCGGCGTCATCAATGAGTCGGGGACGTGTGATATCTGCGGGAAGCCCTATACAGTGGAGCCAGTGACCTGATTAACAGGTTTGTCTTTCGCACACCACGCATAGTGTAGTGCGTCAAAAGTCCCTTTACTTTGATTGTCATTCCGGGCTTGACTTAGCCTGCCCTGTGCTTGATACGGGGGAATCCAGTATTTCTGAACTGGATTCCCGCTTTCGCGGGAATGACGGCTTTGGAACTAATGTAAAGAAGTGTTGGACGCACTTCACTATTGTATATAAATCAAGAGGATGGTTTAACATTGACAGTAGAAGTCGCAATGATTATGTTATATTTAAACGACCCGGCCTGATGGTCGTCTCAGGAGGTTATCATGATTTTTTTGCCAAAGAGTGGCGCAGATAAGGAGGAGAAGGGAAGGGATGAAAAGATCGTTGTCCCTCCCGAACTTCCCATCCTTCCCCTGAGGGGAACTGTGCTTTATCCTGACCTGATCCTGCCCATCATGGTGGGCAGAAAGAGGTCTGTCAAATTGATCGATGATGCGATGGATTCGAACCGGATCATCGGCATCCTCACTCAAAAGCGATCCGAAACCGAAGACCCGAAGGAGAGCGATCTCTATTCGGTGGGAGTGGCCGCACTGATTCTCAGGATGATCCGGGAACTGGATGGAAGCCAGCGGGTCATCGTCCAGGGCATTTCAAGGATCAGGGTGAGGGAATATATTCAGAGAGAGCCCTATTTCAAGGCGAGAACGGATGCCATTGAAGAAGGATTCGCCCTGGGCGTGGAGATAGAAGCCCTCATGATGAACTTGAAAAATCTTTTCCAGAGGGCGGTTGAATTAGCCCCCTATCTTACCACTGAGCTTGGCTCGATGGTCAGCAACATCAAATCCCCTCCCATTCTTGCCGACCTGATCGCTTCCAATCTCAATATTTCCACTCCTGAAAAACAGGGGATTCTGGAGACGATTGATGTCCGGGAACGACTGACCAAAGTCCACCTCATCCTGAATAAGGAGGTTCAGGTTCTGGAGCTTGGCAATAAGATTCAATCCCAGGTAAAGGAGGATATGGATCGGACCCAGAGGGAATACTACCTTCGTGAACAGTTGAAAGCCATTAAAAAAGAACTGGGAGAGCTGGATGATCACTCCAGCGAGATCAAAGAATTGAGGGAGAAGATCAAGAAGGCCAAGATGCCGCCCGAAGTCGTGACTGCGGCGGAGAAAGAGTTGGATCGTCTATCTAAAATTCCCCCTGCTTCAGCGGAATATACGGTTTCCAGGACCTATCTCGACTGGCTGGTGGAACTTCCATGGTCGGAGACCACCGAGGACAATCTCGAAATTCTGAATGCCCAGAAGACACTGGATGAGGACCATTACGATCTGGAAAAAGTGAAGAAGAGGATTCTGGAATACCTGGCGGTCAGGAAACTGAAGTCCGATATGAAGGGACCGATCCTCTGCTTCGTGGGTCCGCCAGGGGTTGGAAAGACCTCTCTCGGCAAATCGATCGCCAGGGCCATGGGGCGGAAATTCATGCGGCTCTCATTAGGCGGGGTAAGGGATGAGGCGGAGATCCGGGGACACCGGAGGACCTATGTGGGCGCCTTGCCTGGCCGGATCATTCAGGGGATCAAGAAGGCAGGATCGAACAATCCCGTCTTCATGCTGGACGAAGTCGATAAGATCGGAATGGACTTTCGCGGAGACCCCTCTTCCGCCCTTCTCGAAGTTCTGGACCCGGAGCAGAACTTCTCATTCTCGGATCACTATATTGATCTGCCCTTTGACCTTTCGAAGGTGATGTTCATCACCACAGCCAATGTGCTCGATACCATTCCTCCGGCCCTTCGAGACCGGATGGAGACCCTGGAGCTTCCAGGGTATAGCGAAGATCAGAAGATGATGATTGCCAAGGAATTTCTGATCCTGAAGCAGATCAACGAACACGGGTTGACTTCAGAGCACATCGAACTTCAGGATGCGGCCCTCCAGGTCATCATCAGCTCCTATACCCGTGAGGCAGGGGTGAGAAACCTGGAGAGGGAGATTGCCGCCATCTGCCGCGGGGTGGCCAAAGATGTGGCCTCCGGCAATAACAAGGAGAAGGTGATCATCAACCCTGCGCTCCTCCATAAATATTTAGGACCGGTCAAGTTCTTCCCTGAACTGGCGGAGCGAACCTCTGAGCCGGGTGTGGCCACGGGGTTGGCCTGGACACCCACCGGAGGGGATATCATCTTTGTAGAGGCGACGAAGATGCGAGGGGAGAAGGGATTGACGTTGACCGGTCAGCTGGGCGATGTGATGAAAGAGTCCGCCCAGGCGGCGCTGGCCTATGTGCGATCGAAAGCAAAAGATCTTGGCATTGAAGAAGACTTCTTTGAGAAGCATGACATTCACATCCATGTCCCCGCGGGCGCCATTCCAAAGGATGGGCCCTCGGCCGGAATCACGATGTTTATCGCTCTCACCTCCCTTTTGACGAACAAACCTGTCCGGAACGATGTGGCCCTGACCGGAGAGATCACCCTGAGGGGCCTCGTCCTTCCCGTAGGAGGGATCAAGGAAAAGGTCCTGGCCGGAATGCGCGCAGGGATCAGGACGATCATCCTTCCGAAGAAGAACGAAAAGGATCTGGAAGAGATACCGGAACATATCCGAAATCAGTTGACTTTCAAGTTTATTCAGAAGATGGATGAGGCCATCGAGTTGGCGCTCAAACATCCCGAGATGCAGAGGACAGAACACGGAGCATTGACCATTACAGCCTGATGAGAGCATGGAAGTTTTGTGGATTTTCCCAAGCTCAGAAGTGTGAATATCTTCCCTGTTCAGATGTCAGGCCAATCCCTGCTCTGTCTTCAGGACCCACAGAATATTAGCGATAAAGCCCTCTTTCTGCCTCCCCCTCTCCACTTCATCGTCTCCCTCTTTGATGGCCGCCATTCGATCCTGGATATCCAGACCGAATACATGAGAAGATTCGGAGAATTTCTTTTCACAGAGAAGATTGAGGAGATCATCCATCAACTCGATGAAGCCTTCTTTCTCGAAGGGGAGAAATTTCAGGAGGCCCTGAGACAGAAAGAGGAGGAGTTTCAGAAGTCTTCCTTTCGAGAGGCCGCCTTTGCCGGGAAGAGTTACGAAAGAGAACACGGAAGGCTGAGGGCTCAACTTTTTGGATATTTTACCGGGCCGGAGGGTCCGGGGCCGCTTCCGGAGAAAGAAGAGAAAAAGGGATTGAAAGGGGTGATTGCCCCCCACATCGATTTTCAGAGAGGAGGTTCCTGTTATGCCTTTGCCCATCGGGAGGTATGGATGAATCGTTTGCCGAATTGCTTCATCATTTTTGGAACGGCCCATGCCCTGATGGGACATCCTTTCTCTATGACCCGAAAGGATTTCATCACCCCCCTTGGCAATTTAGAGGTAGATCGAGAACTGGTCGATGCGATTCAATCCCGATGCCCTGATGACCTTTTCATGGACGAGGGAATCCATCGGAGCGAGCATTCCATCGAGTTTCAGTGCCTCTTTCTCCGATTCCTCTATCCGGAACCCACTCCTGTCAGGATCGTTCCCATTCTGAGCGGATCATTCCATGAGATGATTGAGAGAGGAATTTCACCGAGGGAACTTCCGCCCATCCGTCAGTTCATTGAGGCCATCCAGGGATCTGTAACATCGCTTGGGAGGGAGGTCTGCTATATCGCCAGCGCCGACCTCGCCCATATGGGGTTTCAGTTTGGAGACCGGGATGGGATCGGAGAGTATGATCTCCGGATCCTCGAAGAGGAAGACAGGGGAATGCTAAGTCATTTGGAAAGAGTGGATGAGGAGGGGTTCTTTTCTTCCATTTCAGGAGAACGGGACCGAAAGAGGATCTGCGGACTGCCGGCCATCTATGCGATGCTCAAGGCGATGGAGGCAAAGGAGGGCAAACTCCTCAAATACGGTCAGGCCTTCACTCCGGAGACCCAATCCGTCGTCTCCTTCGCCAGCATGGCCTTTTATTAGAATGCGGATTGTGGATTTCGGATTGCGGAATAGAGACTTATGATTTTTAATTCCGAAATCCGCATTCCGAAATCCGAAATTGAAATCAGGAGGGTCTGGTTCTGATTCTGTCGAGGGAGGGGTAGATCTGGGAGAGTTTGGTCTCGATCTCCTGGGGGAAGTCTATCTGAAGGTTAAGGACCTTCTCCCTGATAAGGGCAAGGGTCCCCAATTTTTCACTCACCTCTTTCGGCGTGACTCTGCTCAATCTCTTTGAAACCTCCTTGACTTCCTCATTGAGGAATTCGATCAGTTTCAAAACCTCTGAGACCTTTTTCTGGGCCATATTCATTCCTCTCCTTCAATCTTTGCTTCCACGATACCCGATTTAAAAAGAGAATTCAAGAAGTTTAGTTCCCTTATTCATTTAATATGTCCTCGGTTTCAAAATCCGAAAGACTGCGTTCCCCTCCATCTTCAAACTTCTTGATCCAACGGTTCACACGCTCTTCACCATAAGCCTTTTTCCATCCCTCTACAATGTGCATGACAGGAATGTCTGCAAAGATTCCTTCAAATCCCACATATTCCATAAACTTTTGATTTTCCAAATTATAAGGCTGGAATAGAGAATCTTCGCGGCCATTAAATTCAAGAGCGGATACGTGATGCCTTCTGCAAAGTTCACGGTTAAATGCCGGGGTGGCTTTTACCCACTTACCCCGTAGATAGAACTCCACAAAACCATGAGAAACAAAAAGGTCAGTCCCGAGAAAATCAATGAGTTGTTTGGTAGATAGATGATTCCGGACAGTAGCAAGACCCACGCGGGAAGGAATGCCGCAGGTCCTTCCCAGGGCGCAGAGAAGGGAGGCCTTGGGCACACAGAAACTCCTGCCCCGCTTGAGCACATAACTGGCACGATAATGCTCGGGCAGATAGAAAGGAGAGTAGGGGTCATAACGGATATCGTCGCGTACGGCGAGGTAGAGTTTCACTGCCATCCCTACAGGATCGGTAAGCCCGCCAACCACATCCCTTGCAAATTCCCGGACGATCTTGTGGTCGCTGTCGATGATGGCTGTGGGAGTCAGGTAACAAGAATCTTCATCATCTATCTTCATATCACATTTATAATCCCTTTGATTTTTTCTTTCAACCTGTTATTTAAATTCGGCCGGGAATGATGGCGCCCAATCCTAATCCAATTCGAATATAGAGTGCGAGGGCGAGAAGCGCCAGAAGCAAAGCAATGGCGATGTAATCGATTCTGCCCATTTTAAGTTCATAGTAGAGGGTCCGTTTCGATTCAGGGCTGAAGCCTTTGGATTCCAGCGCCATGGCTAAGAGATGCGTGTGGCGAATGGCATAGATGAAGAGAGGGACTGCATGAGGGATGAACTTTCTGAACCGGCTGAAGAGGGAGCCGGAATCCAGATCCAACCCCCTGGAGATTTGTGCCTGAACGATGGTTGCGCCAGCGCCTGCAAAGGTTGGCACCAGCCTCAATGCCGTGGAAAGGGCAAAGGCGATAGGGTAAGGAACTCCCGAACGGATGAGCCCATTGGTCAGTTCTTCGTTTCGTGTCGTGGAGAGGAAGATCAACCCAATGGATACAAATGTCGAAAGCCTGAGACCCATGGCGAGACCATAGAGCAATGATTCCATACTCACCTGAATGAATCCCCATGACCACAGGGGAGTCGGTCCCTTTGCAAAGAGAGGCCACATGAGAGAGCTGAATAGAAAGAGGAGGACGAGAATGAACCGGAGGAGCCAGAGATTTCTGAGCGATCTGGCTGATAGGGCAATCAAAACCACGGCAGAGCTGATCGCCGCCATATAGAAGGGATGGTTGAAACAGAGGCATAGGGAAGAGAGGATGATGACCCCGATGATCTTGGTTCGCGGGTCAAGGCGATGGGCCCAGGTATTTTTATCGAGGTAGAGGAAAATGTTCATAGCATCTTCAACCTTGCAACTCCTCCACCATCTGTTCAACCGTAAGCGCTTGTGTGCCGAGCCAGTTGCTCAATTGTACGATGGGGGGAGGACACAATGAAGCCCGGGCTAACCTGGCCTCGTCCGAAAAAACAACCCGGGTGGGTCCATCCGCGAGGATGAGGCCATCTTTCAACACAATCGTCCTCGTGGCATATTCAGCGGCCAATCCCATCGAATGGGTGATGATGATAATCGTGTGTCCTTTCCGGTTCAACCGTCTCAATATCTCCATCATCTTTTGTTGATGATAGTGATCGAGGCCTGTGGTTGGCTCATCGAGAATGATCGCCTCCGGCTGGGCTGTCAGAACCGAGGCCACGGCAACGCGCTGGCGTTGACCCTTGGTCAGGACAAAGGGGTTTTTTTCTTCATATCCCACAAGCCCCACGATTTCGAGGGCTTCTTCAGTGCGCTTCTCAATGGCGCTGGAACTCTCCCCCAGCACTTTCAGGCTGAAGCCTACCTCCTCCCGGACGGTTCTGGCAAAGATCTGATGGTCGGGGTTCTGAAAAACATATCCCACCAGCCGTGCAAGTTCCCGGTGGCTGTAGTCGGTTGTGGGTCTGCCCCGCACCAGAACCCGGCCCGAAGAGGGTTTGAGCAATCCGTTAAAATGTTTGGCGAGGGTTGTCTTTCCAGAGCCGTTTTGTCCAAGGAGGGCAACGAACTCCCCTTCATATATCGAAAGATCGATTCCCAGAAGCGCTTCTGTTTGAAATTGGGGATAGACAAACCTCAACGCCACGGCACTTAAAAGAGATGAGGGTTTTGTGCCCCCCGAAGGAATGGTCTTGGGAAAGAGCGCCCGGTGTCCGATAAGATGGTGTTTCTCGATCAAGTCAATGGCTGACGAAACGGTCAAAGGTTTACCTGGCCAGCCCATCTTATGAAAGAGCTCGATCATCGAAAGGGGTCTTATTCCACAGGATTCGAGCCTGGGAAGGTCCAGAAGAACCTCCTCAGGGTCTCCCTTTGTTATCACTTCACCCTCTCGCATCAACCAGACCTGGTCAGCGGAGATGGCTGTTTCCGGATCTTGATCAACGATCAAAAGACTATGGCCTCGCTTGCGAAGGGTCTCTGCTATTGAAAGCACCTCCTGACGGCCCTGGGGGTCGAGGTCGGTAGTGGGTTCATCCATTACGAGGACCTCTGGTTCCAGAGTCAGCACGGAGCCAATGGCAAGACGCTGTTTCTGGCCTCCTGAGAGAGTGGCCGGTTGCCGATGGCGTAATGCTTCTAAGCCGACGAGGGGTAAATATCGCTCAATTCGGGATCTGATCTCTGAAGGAGGGATGCAATGGTTCTCAGGGCCGAAAGCCATTTCAAGTTCGACATTTGTGGAGAAGAGCTGGGATTCAAAATCCTGGAAAACTAGCCCCACGAAGCGGGAAAGCTCATGGACTTTATGTTTGGCGACCTCTTTTCCCTTAACAGAGACACGGCCTCGATATTCCCCATGAAAAAATCTTGGAACAAGCCCATTGAGACTGTAGCAAAGAGTGGACTTGCCTGCCCCTGCGTGACCCATCAATACGACAAATCCGCACTCTTCGATTTCACCCTGGATATTTTTTAAAGCAGAGTGCTTCCCTCCCCGATAGGTGAAATTGAGGTCATGGATGGAAATTCCAATGCCCATAGGTAGGCAACGTAGTAAATATAACCTAAATTGAGCGTTTTTTCGTTTTTAATTACATGAAAGACACTGGATTCCTGCTGGAGTTTACCCCGTACTTTGATACGGGGCAGGAATGACGACTATCGACCATTGAATGAAGATGTCATTCCCGTGAAACTTGTCCTCGAAGGCATTAATCGGGGAACGGGAATCCA
>DYHU01000404.1 GCA_020724025.1 Syntrophorhabdus sp.
ATGAAGACCCTCTCTCGAAAAACGGAGTCAGTGAAATCTTAAGAATGGGCCAAAGAATGGAATGCAACCCCTTGTCTTCTCATTCATCTTGGGGTATTTAAAAGATCATCAAAAGGAGGTAAAACCATGAAGAAGAGCATCATGTTGATCGTTTTATCGAGTCTTTTTTTCTCTTTCTTCCCATCTATTCCTTCCTGGGCATTGACGACGGTAAAAGTGGGCGTCCTCCGGCTCTCCAGTACCGCCCCCATCTTCATCGGAATGGACAAAGGTTTTTTTGAGGCGGAAGGGATCAAGGTGGAGCCCATCTGGTTTAAGGCGGCTGCGCCCATTGCCGTGGCGATGGCCAGCGGAGATATTGATGTGGGTGCCACCGGGTTGACCGCCGCTCTTTATAATTCCATTGCTCAGGGAATGAAAATCACCGTCGTCGCAGATAAGGGACGGGAGTGGCCGGGATATAAACTGACGGCCATCATCGTCGATACAGAGCAGTGGAAGGCAGGTGTCAGAGATCTGAAGGATCTAAAAGGAAAACGGGTCGGGATCACCCAGATTGGTTCAACTTTCCACTACATTCTTGGAAACCTCCTTGAAAAAAAAGGGATATCTCTTAACGATGTGAAGGTCGTTCCCCTCGGAAGCGTGGCCAGCATGAGGGATACGGTGATCACTCATCAGATCGAATCCGCCTTCCTCGTCCAGCCCCATGTGACCGCGGTGGAAAAAAATCAGACGGCAAATGTCCTACTCTGGGCGGGAGATCATCTTCCTTATCAGATCGCTGCAAACTTTTACGGAGAGAAGTTCATGAAGAATCGATCGGCGGCCGTGGCCTTCATGAAAGGCTATATTCGGAGCTGTCGCTACTACTACGATTTCGCCCTCATGAAAAAGGAAGGGCCCCAACATCAGGAAGTCATTAACCTCATCTCAAAATACACCGAAGAAAAACCTGAGGCTGTTGCCCTGGCTCTCCCTTATATGGATAGAAATGGAGAGCTTTATGCAGAGGATATTCAGAAGCAGTTGGATTGGTATGAGCGCAATGGGATGGTCTCAAAGAAGATGGCCAGTTCCGAGATGGTGGATCTCTCCTTCTGGAAAGAGGCCATGCAACAACTGGGGAAATAATTTCTTAAATCCAAATTTCAAAATCCAAATGTCAAATGAATGTAAAAGCTCAAATTCCAAAAGTTTAACATTTAAACTTTGGATTTTATTTGTCATTTGAACTTTGACATTTGTCATTTGAATTTTTAACTATGAAGGTTCTCATCGATCATATTTCCAAGGTTTATATCGACCGGCGGGGAGAGTCTACGGAAGCCCTCAAGGATATCCGTTTTGCCATTGAAGAGAATGAATTCGTCGTGGTGGTGGGCCCCAGTGGCTGCGGAAAATCGACCCTTCTCAATATCATCGCCGGACTCCTGAGTTCCACTTCCGGTCAGGTGATCTTTGAGGGAACCCAAACTGATTCGAGACCCCATACGGCTGTCGTCTTTCAGGATTTTGCCCTCTTTCCATGGAGGACTGTGCTGAAGAATATTGTTTATGGCCTGGAGGAAAGAAGAGTAAAGTGGCAGGAACAGTTGGAGATTGCAAAAAGATATATCACCATGGTGGGGCTTCAGGGATTCGAAAACAAGTACCCCCATCAACTCTCAGGAGGGATGAAACAGAGGGTCTCCATCGCTAGGGCTCTCGCCAATGACCCCTTGCTTCTCCTCATGGACGAACCTTTCTCCGCCCTCGATGCCCAGACCCGAATCTTGATGCAGTATGAGCTTTCCAGGATCTGGGAGGAAACCCAGAAAAGTCTTCTCTATATCACTCATAATATCCAGGAGGCTGTTTTTTTGGGGGATCGTGTGGTGGTCCTTTCGAGAAGACCGGGCAGAATTTTGGACATCATCAAGATCGAACTCCCCAGGCCAAGAGGTGAACATCTCACCCTCGAAAAAAGGTATTTGGAATATGTGGATTCCATCTGGGGCTACATCAAGGAGCAGGCCAGGGAGGCGATGGAGGAAGCAGGATGATAGGAGAAGTTGAACAACTCAGGGTTGATAAGGCCATTGTGCAAGACAAGACCTACTTCCTTCAGGTAAAGGAGCATCCCTGGCTGAGCATTGCCTCTTTTATCACAATTCTTCTTCTGTGGGAATGGGTGAGCCGGATGGAATGGGTCCCTCCTCTCTTTCTCCCCGCCCCAAGTGGAATCCTCACCGAAGGATGGGCCATGCTGAAGACAGGGATCATCTTTAAACATATCCTCGCCAGCCTCAGCCGGATCCTCTGGGGATTTATTATTGCCTGCAGCCTTGGTGTCATTGTGGGTATCCTCATCGGATTCTTCAGCATTCCCGAAGCAGTGGGGAATCCTCTCATTGCGGCCACCTTTCCCATCCCCAAAATTGCGATCCTTCCGCTCCTGATCCTCTGGCTTGGAATTGGAGAATCATCAAAGGTGGCTGTCATCGCCCTGGGTGTCTTTTTTCCGATGGTGATCAATGTGTATACCGGAGTAAAGAATGTGGACCCTCTTTTGATCAAGGCCGCCCTGAGTCTCGGTTCTAACCGGGCAAGGATCATCAGAAAGGTTATTCTCCCGAGCATCCTCCCCATGGTCTTTGCCGGGATGAAATTAGGGGTGGGGATTGCCCTGTTGCTTGTGGTGGCAGCGGAGATGGTCGCCGCGGATGCGGGCATCGGGTTTATGAT
>DYHU01000405.1 GCA_020724025.1 Syntrophorhabdus sp.
TACCCGAAGAACCGAAGGAAGCCCAAAAAGCCTTCCAATCCCTCCCCGTTCAGAACCAATTAGAACTTATTCTCCGGAGCCGTGGAAAAGAACGGCTTCAGGCCCTCTTTCTCTTGGAACATCCGGAGGAATTGATTCCATTGCTTCCGAAGCAGGAGGTCTTTTTAACCATCAAGGAGGTCGGCGAGAAGGATTGCCTTGACCTCATCTCCCATACCACCCCGGAACAGTTTCAATATCTCCTCGACATCGAGTTCTGGAAGAGGGATCAGCTCGATCCGGAGAAGGTCCTTCACTGGATGGAAATCCTTCTTGAGTCGGGCGAGAAGAAAGTGGCTCAATTCATCCGGACAACAGATCTGGAATTTGTCGCCCTCATTCTTAAAAGATTCATCCACGTCACCACGCTGGAGGGAGAGCACACCGAAAGGATGGACAGCGTCCCTCTCTTTACCCTGGACCAATTTTACTTCATCGATTTTAAAGGGGTGAAGACAAGGGAGGTCTTTGAGCCTTTCCTAAAGACCTTCTATCGAATCGATAGCGAGGGCTGCCGGAAGCTGATGGGGGGGCTCATCTGCGAAATGGAATCAGAGCTTGAGGAGACGGGATACTGTTTAAGGAATGGCCGTTTGAATGATTATGGATTTCCCGATTTTGAAGAGGCATTGGAAATTTATCATTTTATCAACCCTGACTCTCTGATAAAAAAAGAGAGGCCCCTGGCAGCAGAGGCGATCGACCTCTCCAACCTCTCCGGGATGGAGAGGTCGATCAAGAAGGTCTACCATTATTTGAATATTGGCCTTCAATACTTGAGCGGTGAGAAAGAAAAAAGAGCCATTGAGGTCCTTCAATCTCTTCCCATCCAGAAGATCTTTCAATGCGGGGTGAGTTTGACTCTTCTTTTAAGGAGAAGGGCCGCCACAATTCTGAACGGCCCCTGGTTCGGGAAAGACCAGGAGAATCTCGTTCTTCTGGACCCTCCCCATTTTGAGAAGATGGAAGGGGTTTTAAGGAAGAGGCCGACCTTTTATCGGAACGGGGTGTCCGATGATTTCAAAGACCTTCACGATTTAAAAGAGATGGAGGGGTTTTTGGATTCGATCGAAGGGATCGTCTATTTTTTAGGAGAGACCTTGAAGGTCTCGCCCCGGTCTTTAAAAGAGATGGATTTGAGCGGGTGTCATCCTGAAAGGTGGCAAGAGATCACCCTCTCCACCATCTTTCTCACTGCACTGGCAAACCAGATCCTTCTGGGGACGTTTCAGTTTGAAGCTATTGAGAAGGGCCGATTGAATGACCTTTTTCCACATCTTTTTGAAAGAGATGATCAGGGGAAAAGGGTTGTCAGAATGAGGCTCCGGGATGAAATGAGAGAATGGTTTGGTTCATTTGAAAGCGACCCCCGGAGGCGGGAGCATCT
Organism: Syntrophorhabdus sp.; assembly: GCA_020724025.1. The sequence continues at coordinate 1,427 of DYHU01000405.1, forward strand.
TGTTGCCTTCAAAAATATCTGCCTCGATCTCTTTGATGAGGAGTTTGGAAAGATTCCCCCGGAGGAAGAGGTCGATCCCCGATTTGTGAGAGGCCTCATCATTCGTTCCTGAAATCTGTCCCCTCCGCTTGCCGCCCCCAATTTTCAAGAGAGCTCTAAAAAATACTATACACTCTCTTGATTGCACACCTGCCTACCGCAAGCAGGGATTTCAGAAAATGATTAATGAAAAATTCCACAGCTTTTTCACCATCTCTTTAAAAATCCAAAAATCCAAAGATTTATTGATTTTTACTTTTCCGGGTGATAGAGTAAAAATATGGTCGATCAGAAAATTATTCAGATGTGGCTTGACAGGGTCGTCTATGACATGGATACTGCCAAGGCCATGCTTCAAACAGGACGGTGGATCTATTCCATCTTCATGTGTCAGCAATCTTTAGAGAAGTGTATTAAAGCATTCATTGCTTACCAGGACAAAGAAATTGTTCCCATCCATAATCTTCGCCGATTAGCCGAGATAGCCTCCGTCATTCATGAGTTTGATGAATCTACATTAATGAAGCTTGACTTCCTTTCAAATTATTACATCAATGCTCGGTATAAGGAAGATTTGAACCAGTTATCAAAAGGAATCAATGAAACAGTGGTTCAAGATTTCATCCAATTTTCCGAGGAGACCATTGCATGGCTTTGTCAAAAGATGAAGTGATTAAGTTGGTTAACGAATTTATTCAACTCCTCCGTCAGCAACATGACGTTCGGGAAGTCTACCTCTTTGGCTCTTTTGCCAAAAGCATAGCAAAAGAGTATAGTGATATAGATTTAGCGGTTGTATTGGGCTCATTAGACAAATCCATTTCCCCCCCATATGATGAACATTTTAAAATCTTTCATGAGGCGCAAAAATTCAATTCCCTTTTGGAAGTGGTCTGTTTTAATAAGGAAGAATTTGACCGGGATGGAGGCACCCTGGTCAGGCAGATAAAAAAGGAAGGAATAAAGCTGGTTTAGAGAAGGATAATAATAGTTCGGAGTAATGAGTTCGCCTGCCTTCGCCGAAGCGGCTACGCGCAGGCAGGGAGTTCGGAGACAAAAATAATGTGGAATGCGCCCGCCTGCGCCGGGGCTTCGGCGGGCAAGGATTGCGGAATAAAGACCGAAAAAAATATAATTTATCGGACCTGATCGTATCCGATTTGGAATGGTCCGGATATCAAGAATGGCGAAGGAGTTTTAATCAAATTTCGTCTCTTCTTTGGTTTCCGTCCACTTCTCTCCACAATCTTTGCATTCATAAT
>DYHU01000406.1 GCA_020724025.1 Syntrophorhabdus sp.
GCTACAGTTTTGATAATTAAAAAGTGTAAACGATGTTGTGCTACACTACATTTAGCAGTTAGAAGTATTCAAGCTGTTTTCAAAAGAGCTGTAGAAGCATCGAGTATAAAGAAGAGAGTTTCAATACACACCCTACGACATTCGTTTGCGACTCAATTACTCGAACAAGGAACTGATTTAAGATATATTCAATCATTATTAGGTCATAAAAGCTCAAAAACCACAGAAATTTATACACATATCAGCAAGGCTCATTTAAGTAAAATTAAGAGTCCGTTAGATTTGATTTTTGAAAAGGATTTACTACATTTAGACAAAAAAGATGTTAAACTTATCAACTAAAAAGAATAATAACGCAATATTGCGTTATTACAAATGTTAGGCGAACATTGCCGGCCGCCGTGTTCGATTTTAGTGACTTCCAACTTTCAGGGAGACACACTCGTATAACTTCTCGGACTGCGATCTACCAGTCCTGAGAATAACCCCAACCTGAAAGGAGACCGTTATGAGTGCGCCAAGTAAAACTTACACTATCCAGTCAGTGAAAGTCCGACCTGAGGAAAGGTTAGCAACCACCTCAGAACTGAACCCTGCACCTGGTGGGGTAACCCACCATCGTGAAGCCAGGGGAATGGGATACTGGGCTGCAACGCAAGTGAAGGGATTGAGCCCCGAAATAACCAACGTTAGGGAGGCCGACACGGTTCATAACGTGGGAAGGCTGCAGGAGAAGAAGCGACAAGGCGAGTTTCCTCTCCCTCCCTCGGGGTCTAAGACCGCAGCACGGTATGACAAGGAGCGTGTAGGGACTTGGGAGGCCCAATGCAGTCCTGTGCGAAGGGTATGTGATGACAAACCTAACAACGGTGAGGAATCACAAATGCTGCACTGGGAGTCGGACCAGTTCATAGTAGCGATGAAGCCTCGTAATGGAGGTGGAGCGAAGGGACTGGCAGGAAAGCCATTGGAAAGGGGACACATCGTCCAGACTCTGATCTGGGGTAACGATGGCAACGCAATCTTCTCCATAATCTCGATTCTATCGGGAGAGGTTTTCCTGAAGAGCCGGATGCGGGAAATCTGCACGTCCGGTTCTGTGAGGGGGTTCATAGTGAACTCCGAAAGGAGGTGGCTATGAGCCCTACTCGACACAAGATTCGCTTTCTTTCTTTGCTGTGTGTCCTTTGCATCGCGCTCGCTGATACCCTTGCATCTGAATTGCCATCAGTGAGCCATTACTCACTGCGTCTCCACTTGTTTCCAAGTGAACAGCGCTTCGACGCACAAGCACAAATGACGCTCATTAACCAAACCAACCAGTCCGTTTCAGAGATACCTTTTTTGCTGTACCGTCTTGTCGACGTGGAAACGATAACCGATGGAACTGGCTCCCCCATCAAATTCTCGCAATCAATACAGAAGTTCAAGGAAGTTCCCACGTGGCAGGTTAATGTGATTCGTGTCGAACTTCCAAACTCGCTCCTTCCTTCTAATTCCACTACGATTCTAATGAAGTACGGAGGTTCGATTCACGGTTACCCAGAAGTTATCCCCTACGTGAAGGACAAAATCGACGAGCAGTACTCACTCTTCCGACCTGAGGCTTTCGCCTACCCAATGTTGTCACTTCCGTCGTTTCCAGTTCTTATGACTTGCTATCAGTCTAAGTTCACATTCGATATTCAAGCATCTGTTCCATCGGGCTTTACCATCGCTAGCAGCGGCAGACTCTTGAACTCTGCAACCGACGGTGGCGTCGTGTCTTTTACCTACGAGAGCAAAGTCGCCGTTTCCCGAATGGTTATCGCTGCAGCCAAATTCAAGACTCTAACCGACGACAATTACAATCTCTCGGTCTACTACTTGCCCGAAGACCAGGACGGAGCAAATATTGTACTTCAGGAGATGAAGAAAGCCATCGACCTTTACTCATCCAGCTTTGGACGACCAAAGAGCTTCAAGGGCTGCACAGTCATTGAGATTCCTGAAGGATGGGGTTCACAAGCTGAGCACGATGGTACAATCTTTCAGTCAGCATCAGCTTTCAAGGCAAGGAATATCTCAGAGATTTATCACGAAATCGCTCACACTTGGAACGTCCAAGCGAAACCACAAGTGCATCGCTGTCGATGGTTCGATGAGGCCTTTGCAATGTACTTCGAGGCGTTGGCAATTCGACAATTCAAGGGTGACAGTACTTTCCAAAAGCATATGGATGGACTCAGGGAACGTTGGTTACAGCGGACTGCAAAGGACCGAAGAGGCTTTGACACGCCCATTGCTCAATATTCAACCGAAGAGCTCGGACAGCTTTCCTACACAAAGGGGGCGTGGTCACTCTATGTCTTGCACCAGAGGCTTGGTGACGAAGCCTTCAAACAAACCATCCATTCTTTTCTCACAGAATTTGCCGACAGACCAGCTGACTTCAAGGATTTCCAGTTTGTTGCGGAAAGGGTCACAAGAACAAATCTGGGTAAGTTTTTCAGCGAATGGATCTATGGTATAGAATCATCTCAGCTTCTTGCTGACAAAGTATCTGTCACTGAAATCGCAAAACGATATTGACAAACGGGCGGCTGGCAACGTCGCCTAACAGGCAAAAGCACGTCGCTCCATCATTTGATAAGAATTATTGTTGTCGCTCAATGCCGCTTGCCGCACGGAAAATTGATTTGTTGATAGGCGGCAAGCGGCACTGCGTGCTTTTGCCAAACGTT
>DYHU01000407.1 GCA_020724025.1 Syntrophorhabdus sp.
AGAGGGAATGACGGCTTAAGAGATAATGTAAAGAAGTGTTACACACACTACACCAGTAACGATACTTTAAAAAAATGAGTTCGAGAGGAGCGATGGAGATCCATGGACTTACTGCCCTGGTGACAGGCGCCTCCGGTTTCATCGGAGGCCGTCTGGCAGAACGACTGGCCACTGAAGAGGGAGTGCGCGTCCGCGCTATGGTTCGAACCGCCAAGAGGGCAGAGCGATTGCGGAAATTTCAATTGGAAATCGTTCAAGCAGATCTCCTTGATTTCCCCTCGTTGCGTGAAAATGCCGTTGGATGCGATCTTGTATTTCATTGCGCCGCCCTGGTCCGTGAGACTGGAAACCGGAATGAATTCTTTCGAACCAATGTTGAGGGCACGGAGAACATCCTCAAGGCTTCGAGCGAGGCCGGAGTCAAAAAAATCATCCACTTCAGCAGTGTGGCCGTGTATGGGATGAATCCGCCAGACATTGTTGATGAAAGCACGCCCTACCAACCTTGCGGGAATCTCTATTTCGACACAAAGATTGGTGCCGAGAAGGCCGTGTGGGCCGCTCATCAGGAGGGAAGGCTTCCCGTTGTCGTGATTCAACCTGCCAATGTGTATGGGCCATATTCCAATCCGTGGACCATCCGTCCCATCAAGCTGATCCATTCAGGTCAAATGATCCTGATCAACGGAGGGACGGGCCTCTGCAACTACGTTTATATCGATAATCTCATTGACGCGACGCTGGCGGCAACCAAAAGCGATGCTTCCATGGGACAGGCCTATTTGATCAGCGATGGGATTGCAGTGATGTGGAAGGAATTCTTTGGATACTACGCCCGGATGGCCGGAAAGCCCAAAATCAGATCCGTGTCCGAAGGGCTTGCAAGGGCCATCGCGTTAGGAATGGAAATAGCCTCGAAACTGACCGGCAAGCCGCCGAAAATCACACGCGAAGCCGTCAGCTATCTGACCCGCCAGGCGCGGTTCAACATTGAAAAAGCAAGGCGCGAGTTGAGTTATCAACCGCGTTTTTCCTTGGAAGAAGGGATGAAACTAACCGAGCAGTGGTTAAGAGAAGCAGGATACCTTCCCAAGATTTAGAACAAGCAGTTTGAGTTAGGTAATGAATCTTAACCCCGTTGTTGCATAAAGATGCGATCGAATCAACTGTATACTCCCATAAAAAGGCGGTTTCCAACCTTTTTGGGATACCTTTTAAAGGCCACTCTTGGATTGATATAGGGAATGACATTGCTTTCACGTCCGTCCCTCTCTGGGTAAGGGTTTGATGAATCCAGGCGCCGAATTTAATGCAACAACGGGGTTAATGTTTGAGAAACATTTTCATGAATCAAAAGGTGATCTTTCCTTGAGGAGTATTTCCTGAAGTCTTCGACCAATCATTTTAGCCATACATGCTTGATTTGAATCAGTAATCATCGGTGGTATTTTTGACGGTATTTTTGATCTTCACATTCAACTCCGTTTTTGGTATTTTTAACTCACCCCAAAGCGAGTTCTTATCCTTTTTTTTCTTATCCTTGAAGATCATAGGCGTCAAGACTTTTAACTCATTACATCTGCACGGACCTATGCGTCCGATGCGGACGGAGGGACTCACATGGCAGGTTTTTCTCCCACATTCTTTATGGCTTTGCTTCTTCTTTTGCTTCTCTTGGTGATCTTCTGGCCTCGCCTGAAGAAGAGAGATGCAGCGGCCAGCGAACCAGAAGCAAGGGCCCGGAGATATATTACGGTGACAATAATGTGCGCGGGTTTGTTTTGGCTGCCATTATCTTTGTTTTTGCTTGTCCTGGTGTCCAGTAGGGATACGAAATCGGATCACATCGTCGGTTTGTTTGCTTTAACATGCGTTGTGTTTTTTGTAACTGCTCCTGTGGCGGCGATTGTTGGTTTCAAGGCCATCAAGCTGATCGGTTATCGAAGAGCGAAGCGTGCAGTGTGGTCACTGGTAGCCATCTGGGCGCCATTTGTATTCGCATTGTTGTTATCAATATTCCGTCAAGTATCCAAGTCCATGGGCAGATAATTTTTACAGGTTAGGCGCAGGAAATAGTAAGGGACGTCTGGGATTATGAAGGAGAATGGACCGAAAAGCCAATTGGATAAGTATCGCTTTGATTTATTTAAAACCATTCCCGCCTATATTTTGTTGGGTCACTCACTTTCAATCGATAATCTTGAGTTCACCAATTAACCTTCGTCTGAGGATTTGTAGGTGAACTCATTAGCCAAGAAATAATTTGGCAGTCCCTATTAAATTAAGTATCAGTTAGGACATATAATCTATGTCCATGTCCCCATGATAACTTTGCAGGGAGAGGACACTCCCTTTTCCCTGCCGGTGGGCGGCGATGCCTTCATATCATCCATCCATCTGAAACTTAGCAATTATCTATTGACATATCATATTTTATGATGTATATGAATATACATGAAAAGTTTGAAGAAGAAACCCATTCAAATTTACATTGAACCCCAGCAGGATCATGTATTAGAGGCGCTTTCGAAAAGGAAAGGGATTTCAAAGGCTGGGATCATCCGGGAAAGCCTTGAGAGGTTTTTAAGAGAGGTTCCTGTGGAGGAAGATCCCGCGATGAGCCTTATCGGGCTTGGACATTCAGGGAAGAAAGACCTGTCCGGTCAGCATGATCAATATATTCACAAATACGCCAGATCGAAGAAAAAATGACGGTCCTTGA
>DYHU01000408.1 GCA_020724025.1 Syntrophorhabdus sp.
AGGATTTATCTTTTCCCCTCACCCTTACCCTCTCCCACAAGGGGAGATGGAGAAGAGATCAGCGTTTCTTTTTCCGTGTGATATGTTTATTCCAGAACAGGACGACAGGGCTGGCCACATAGATCGTTGAATAGGTTCCGGAAATGAGTCCCACGACGAGGGTAAGGGCAAAATCGTGGATGACCGGGCCTCCGAAGAAGAAGAGAATGAGCACTACCATCATGACCGTTCCCGAGGTGAGAATCGTCCTTCCAAGGGTTTCGTTGATGCTCACATTGAAGACGGTTTCGAGGTTCTCCTTTCTCATCTTCTTAATATTCTCCCGAACCCGGTCAAAGATGACGATGGTATCGTTGATCGAGAATCCGATAATCGTCAGGATGACCGCCATCAGAGACAAGGAATATTCGAGACCGGCGATCGATATGGCGCCGTAAGTGACGATGATGTCGTGGACCAGCGCCGCAATCCCTCCCAGTCCAAAAGAGACCTGTTTGAATCTCCAGGCCACGAAGACCAATATGGCCGCAAAGGAGAGGCCCACCGCCCAGAGGGCTTTCGTCTTCAAATCCTTCCCCACCTTGGGGCCGACCACCTCCACCCTCCGGATCTCCAGGGTCTTACCCTTGAATTGCTCCTGAAGTGAGGTCTGAATCTTCTTTGACATTCCTTCCAGGTCTTCAGCGGTCTTTTCCACCCGGATCAAAAATTCGTTCTCCCCTCCGAATTTCTGAACCATGGCGTCCTTCGATCCCATCGCCTCCATGGCGTTGCGAACCTCGGAGATATCCACCGCCTGAGAAAATTTGATCTGAATCAGAATGCCTCCCGCAAAGTCAACCCCGTATTTCAATCCGTTGTGAAGAAAGACAGACCCCAGGCTGAGGAGAAGGGCGATCGTTGAAACCCAGATCGTAAACTTCTTCTTTCCGATAAAATCGAACTGTGTGCCCGGACGAATCAATTCCATAGTTTTAACTCAGAATATCCTCTGCCCCCTTTGCTCCGAAAAGGTACGGGGGATTAAATGCTCAACTTTTTGACCTTTACCTTCAGGGTGAGAAAATCAAAGGCCCACCTGGTCACATAGACCGCTGTAAAAATATTTGCAAGAATTCCAATAGACAGGGTGACTGCAAAACCCCTCACCGGACCCGTGCCGAATTGATAGAGAAAGAGGGCGGCAATCAAAGTGGTCAAATTCGAGTCCAAAATGGTGACGAAGGCCCTCCGATAACCTTCATCGATGGCGGCCCGGACCGTCTTTCCCCATCTCAACTCTTCTTTGATCCGCTCGTGGATCAAGATGTTCGCATCCACTGCCATTCCGATCGAAAGGACGAGACCTGCAATCCCCGGAAGGGTGAGCGTGGCCCGAAAAATGGCAAGCGTTCCCATCACGAAGAGGATATTCAGAATGAGGGCAATATCCGCAATGGCCCCTGAGACCCGGTAATAGAAGATCATAAAGAGCGCCACCAGTGCGGCGCTGATCAATGTGGAGATGATCCCTTTGCGAATCGAGTCCTGGCCCAGCGATGGCCCCACGCTTCTCTGCTCGATGATCTTAACCGGTGCGGGCAAGGCGCCTGCCCTGAGAACGATGGCCAGATCGCCGGCCTCCTTCATATCGAAACGGCCGGTGATCTGGGCTCTTCCTCCGGCGATCTTCTCCTGAATGACCGGAGCGGAATAGACATTGTCATCCAGAATGATGGCCAATCTCTTCTTCACATTGGCTCCGGTGATCTGCTCGAAGAGCTTTGCCCCGATATCATCAAATTCCAGAGCCACATAGGGTTCATTGAACTGGGTATCAAGGGCGACTCGGGCATCCTTTAACACCTCGCCGGTCATCAGGGTCTTCTCTTTTAGGAGGAAGGGGATCTTCTTCACCCCTCCTGTCTTCGGATCAACATGCCTCTGATTGAGGATGATGCTCCCCTCCGGAACATTTCCTTTCAATGCCTCATCGAGGTTGCCCTCTTCGTCCACCAGTTTAAATTCCAACAGGGCGGTCCGGCCAATGAGATCGATCGCCCTCTGTGGATCTTTGATCCCGGGAAGCTGAATCAGAATGCGGTCCGTTCCCTGGAGGGTGATCTCAGGTTCGGCCACACCAAACTGATCGATCCGGTTCCGGATCGTCTCCAGGGCCTGATCAATAGCGCCCTTTCTGACCTGCTCGGCCTGACGGCTGTCCAGGACAAGGACAACCCTCCATATCCCTTTATCAAGGGCGGTGGAGGAAAGCTCCTGCATGACTCCATAACGCTGGCTCAGGATCTTCTCCCATTTGCCCTTATCGCCCGAAACCTCAAGAACGATCTGATTGCTCTTTTCCCTCTCCAGTTTCCCGACGGGGATCGCTTTGTCCCGCAGATCATCCCTCAGATTATTCTTTACCCTCTCCACATAACTCTCGATCGCCTTCTCCGCCTGGACCTCGAGGATGAGATGCATCCCGCCCTGCAGGTCGAGGCCGAGGTGAACCTTTTCCGTGGGGATGATTTTATAGAACCAGGCCGGCAACTCGGGAGTCAATGTGGGCAAAAAGAGTAGGACGGCAAAAACAGTCACTGCCGCATAAATGATCAATCTCCATTTCAGGTTTCTCAGCATACGTTACAAACCCTCACAAAATGAATCCAAGGGTTTTCGAACCCTTGGATTTCAGAAACATAGCCTATCATGCGATATTTTTCAAGAGGAAAATGA
>DYHU01000409.1 GCA_020724025.1 Syntrophorhabdus sp.
GAGTACTTGGGGTCAGACCTGATTATTGACATTTCTTTTCTTCCTCTCCCACGTTTGCACGAATTCAAAGAATTCAAACAAAAAGCCCGGATTCCCTTCGGTATAAACCCTATTATAGATTCCAGTGATTATGACTTGAAACCGAGCGGGGCACTCGCCGCGCGGTCGCACAGGCGTAGTGGATTAAATCCCGCCAGAATCATTCTGAAATGGAACCTATCCCCCCGATAAAAAGCAGCGGTGCATTCTTTTTAACGAGGTAAAAAGAAGGCTGATCTTTACTACGGAAGAAGAGCTTTGATGACCGTCACGATGATTCCCCGGAAGAAGCTGATGAAGGGGTTGAGCAGACCGAGGAAGAGGAGGCCGATGATGATGAAGAATCCGTAAGGCTCGATGCGGGCAAGCCAGTATCGGATTTCCCGGGGTGCGATTCCCATCAGGATTTTTGAACCATCCAGGGGAGGAACGGGGATAAGATTGAGGGCCGCCAGGGTAATATTGACATGGGCAAGGGTGTAAACAATCACAGCGGATATTCCAAACGGAGGCAAGTCCAGGAGTCTGTGAACAAGCAATGCTCCAAAAGCCATCAGGATATTCGCAAGGATTCCAGCCGATGATACGAGGATGAGCCCTTTTCGCCGGTTCGGGATATTATTGAGATTGACCGGGACGGGTTTTGCCCATCCAAATCCTGCAAGAAAGAGCATGAGTGTTCCGATGGGGTCGAGATGTTTGAGCGGATTGAGACTCAACCTGCCCATCCATTTCGCTGTCGGATCTCCCATCCTGTAGGCCACCCACCCATGTGCCACTTCATGGATGACCACTGAATAGAGCAGTGGAATAATGAGAAGCAAGAAAGCGATTGGATCATTCATCAACAGCCTGAGAAGTCCCATTTGCGCGTTTAAACCCTCTCCTTCATTCCATTTTTTCGTTATAGTGAACGACCTTGAAAAGTAGTCATTGCGAGGAGTGAAGCGACGTGGCAATCCCATGAGATTGCTTCACTTCGTTCGCAATGACACATGGTGGATGTCAACTTATTTAAGTCGTTCACTATAGTATTCATAGCATATGCCATAGAAATAGTAAATGGAGCTCCATTCTCGTTCGGCGTTTCATGAGACCCGATGGCGATAGCTGAGGCAGAAACCATCGTCCATGGTGGCACTCAGGATGACCGTGTCAAAGTCAGGGTGTTTCTGGATCATTTCAAGATAGTCCTTCATGAAGTTTGCCTGCCGGATGGCGTTATGAACCGCAAGGATTCCACCTGGAGGGAGCTTTTTCGGGTAGAGTTTGTTGAAGTAGTCCACCTGTCCCTCTTTGTCGGCATCGAGGAAGACAAAATCGAATGGCCCTTCGAGTTTCGTCACTTCCACATGGGCGTCGCCCCTGATACAGGTGATCCTCCGGGACAACCCTGCCTCCCTTACATTCCTCCGTGCGAGGTCATATCGTTCTTTGTCGATTTCGATGGTGGTTAGCCGGCCCTCTGTTTCCTCAAGGGCAAGCCCGAGCCAGATCGCCGAAAACCCGTGTGAGGTGCCGACCTCAAGGACATTTCTCGAACGGGTTGCCTTAATGATGAAGTAAAGAAACTCGCCGTCCCTTCGGGGCACGCTCAAAAACTGGTAGCCCCTGGCCTCCATCTCCTCCAGCAATCGACGGATAGGTGCGGAGTTGCGTTTGACCCGTTGTGGGCCACTTTCTGTCGCGTTGGCAAGGGCTGATGGGAGATGAGCGGCCACGGTGAGGAGACTCAGGGCCCCTCCGGTGGTTTTGAGAAATTCCCGACGGCTGTATGGTTGCCTGGTTTTCATAGGGTTTCCTCTGCTTAAATTTTTAGTGGGATTTTGCGAATCGATTTGTCCAATGTCAAGAGGCTGTTGAAAAACTTAAAAATCACCTAATATGTCATGCTGAATTTAGTTCAGCATCTAATGGGATCAATGTGTTAGAGACCCTGGCACGAAGTGATGAGCGAATGTGAATCAACAAGTTCAGGGTGACAAATAGAGATTTTTTCAACAGCCCCTTAAGGGCTGACCCCGCTAAACTTCGCCTCTGGTGTAGGTTTTGAGAAAGAAGTCCAGCTGGTCTGCCTGATAGTCCGTCAGAGGTTCAAACTGCACCCCACAACGGCTGGTGATCAATTGAATGGTGAGTGAGTCATATTCGGAAGGTGTTTGGAGCGAAATATCATAAACTATTCTGGAGGGTATTTTAGATAGCCTAAAGTCATTTGCCAGGAGAATAATATTTTTTCTTGAATCCACCCATTTTAGGTCTCCTTCGTAGATATGTTCAAAAGATAATCCGCCCAGACCGATATCTTTGACTTTACCAATCCTGTTGAATCCGTTCTGGAGCGCCACGATGACGTTCTCTTGGACTAAGAAGCGAGGATATTTTCTTTTATCCATTCTGATTTTATTTTATGCTTGTCCGGAGGATTGATGATGTATTGCCTGATTTAGGCCGTATTCTATTCTCTTTGCCATGCCCTGTCAACAAAAAACAGGAGAATAATGTAATGCCTCAGAAGGTGTGAAAAAATTGGCAAAACCCATCTTTTTGCATAAAAATCCTCAATGATCTCAAGGGGTCTATTTTCGAATTCTTAATTTTTTCACACCTTCTCAGTAATGGGGGGTAATTCCATCTCATTGGTAGTAGGAGTCGATAG
>DYHU01000064.1 GCA_020724025.1 Syntrophorhabdus sp.
AACAATTAATATACGAATGTCCTTTTGCTACCCAATCTATCATGATCTCCGTATAAAGTCCATTGTAATATTTCCTGATTATTATTCCTTTTTTGTTGATTAACCTTCGCATTTATGCTTTAATAACATGTAAAAGCGAATTTCTTATAGTATTGGAGAATTGTCAGATATGCTGGAAAAAAGAATTTTACCCGAATTTCAGGACTTCCTTCGTTCCCGCAGGCTCGTTCCTGAAAAAAATGTCTCCTACTATGCGAATTGGGTCAGCAAGTTTCTTGTTTTTTCAAACAACCACAGGCAGTTAGACCTCAATTCCCTTGTTGCTGAATTCTTCCATTCTTTGAAGTTGGAGAAAAACATTGCAGACTGGCAGATCAAACAGGCAGACGAGGCAGTGCGACTCTATCTCCATCACTTCAAAGGTGACGAGATCATACAGAAAGCTTACGGCACGGCACACCCCGGAAAAAGTTTTTTAGATTTGCCGCGTATACTGGAGGAAATCAAGCGCCTTATCCGTATGAAGCACTATTCGTACAGCACGGAACGCACGTACCGGGACTGGGCAAAACGCTTCTTCACCTATGTACAGGAGACAAAAAAGAAGGATGATGCGTCATCGGTCGTTACTCAGGAGGATGTTAAGGACTTCCTCAGCCATCTTGCAATCAAGCAGAGGGTGTCGGCTTCGACCCAAAATCAGGCTTTCAATGCACTGCTTTTTCTGTTCCGTGAAGTGCTCCGGGAAGATTTCGACGACCTCAGCGGAACGGTGAGGGCAAAGCGCGGAAAGAAACTGCCGGTTGTGCTCTCGGTGGATGAGGTGAAGGCTTTGTTTCAGCATCTCTCAGGGCAGCGTCTGCTCATCTTTCACTTGCTGTATGGGGCCGGCTTGCGACTCATGGAACTTGCACGCCTGCGGGTAAAGGACATCGACTTTGAAGCTAACCTGATCTTTGTCAGGAGCGGCAAGGGAGACAAAGACAGATCGACTGTTCTGCCTGAAACGGTCAAGGACGCATTGCGTACCCATCTTGCCAAAGTCAAGGTTCTGCACGAGAAAGATCTTGCAGACGGACATGGAGATGTCTTTTTACCTGATGCGCTTGCACGGAAGTATCCGAAGGCAGCGATGGAATGGGGCTGGCAATATGTGTTCCCTTCATCCAACCTTTCGGTTGATCCGAGAAGCGGGAAGATCAGGCGGCACCATATCAGCGACAAAGCAATACAGGTAGCCATTAAGAACGCTGTGAGGAAGGCAGGCATCGCAAAAAATGCAACCGTCCATACTCTCAGGCACAGCTTTGCAACCCATCTGCTGATGAAGGGTGTCAATATAAGAGAGGTGCAGAGCCTCCTCGGACATAAGAGCGTTGAGACGACCATGATCTACACCCATGTCCTGCGCGATATGAAAAACGCCCCCCAAAGCCCGCTTGATGCCCTTTATGGAAAACAACAGTGAAGAGCCGTTTCTTAACATGGAATAAGACATTTTCAAAAACACATTTGTCCCCACGCTCAGGCACGGTTTTGCCACACATCTACTGAAAACCGGTTACGACATCAGGACCATTCAGGAGTTGCTGGGCCACCGGAATCTTCAAACGACCATGATCTATACCCATGTGGCGACAAAAAATATATTGGGTGTGCGGAGCCCTCTGGATAAGTAAGAATCTTAAGGCAATTTATTTTTACATTTTGTACAGAATTCCGGGCCTTTTCGATCTGTATCGGTCAGGCTGTTGGAAAAGAACATGACACATCGCGGGTTTTCACAGTGGCCCAACCCATAAGTATGGCCCAATTCATGGACCGCTTCGGTCAGTGTCCGCCTTTGGAAAAGATTTGGGTCCCCGGGAAGATGATAGAACTCCTGCCTCAGGCGAGTTATGGAGATCACAGCCACTCTCTGACTCGCTTCTCCGAAGACGAAATTTAACTCAGGGACATAGAGATCGCGATCCACAATCCCCAGGACTTTTTTATAGGGAGTATATCCCTTCTCCTTGGCGATAGTATTTAGGATCGTGGTCGAGAGATACTGATTTCTCTTTTTGTTGTAAGCATAACGGGGTTCAGGCATTCCTTCGCCGACCTCTACGGACTTATTGAATGCCCTGCATAAATCGTCTTTTAACAATACAATCAACTTTCTCTCAATCTCTCCTATCGGTACAAGAAGGATACTCATCCCTCCATCCTTTTCTCAACCCTCAAATCCCTCCCCACCTCCCTTTTCAAAGGGAGGTGTAATGACTTACCCTTTATTAAGGGGGAAAGAGGGTTATAGATTTTCATCCTTCAAAGGTGCGAATCCGTGATGATAGATTTCTTTCAATATCTCCAGCAGCAGGGAGTCCCTGTTGCTCTTTGTCATTGTAAAAAGCTTTATGTCTTCTCTCTTCTTCACCTCTGCGATCAGTCCGCCGCCTTTGAAGGCAATCGTTGCAATGAGCCACTTATTGGAATCCAATGTCCCTATCAGGAGATTTTTGAATTTTTCCGAGAAACATTCCATCTTTCCGATTTCGTCGATGAGAATGAGCCGGGTTTCGGGGTTGAAGAAAGGGATCGTTTCGAGAAAATTCTCAAAGCCTTCAACATTGACCTTATACTTCCCCACCCGAAAGGAACTCCTGATATCGACATGGGAGAGAATTCCCTTCCTCCCATCCAGGCTGATGAATTCAAACCCTCTACGAATGGTTCCTTCCCGTATCTCAGCCGTGTAAAAGCCAACCGGGTGAAGGTCTGTAAGATGTTCACAGAGTTTTTGAACGAGCGTGGTCTTGCCCACTCCTGGAAGCCCGGTGATGAGGATATTTTTAATCTTCTTCATTCTGGACACCCCAATTGTCCAAAATTGTAATCGAATTGCAATCAGGCTACAATCAATCTAATGGAAAAGGAAATATGTGTTATAATTAATGGTCTCGTAAAAAGTCTGAGAAGGCCATTTTCTGTCATTCCTGCGCAAGCAGGAATCCAGGGTTTCCTGTGAAAACAGGAACCCAGATGTTTATGGTTCCCTGCTTTCGCAGGGACGGCGTCTGGATTCCCGTTTTCACGGGAATGACGACTTTTTACGAGTTCATTATAATTAACTATCTTTTTATTTAAGGATGGTTGCGGTGCCAAGAGAGAGTTATCGCCGTGATTACGGACTCCTTGTTGGGTTTCTCAAAAGCCTATCCAACCGCCTCCAGCTCCGCACCGGCCTGGAGATTTTCTTCCTTCTCTCCTCCGGTTTCATCCTGACCCTTCTTGGAAGCCTCTTTATCTTTAAATTTAAGCATCTCTTTCCTTATCTCCCTCTCATCTATTCTTTTCTGACCTTCCTCTCTCTCTTTTTTCTCGTCCTATCAGGCGCATGGCGGATTTTCTCCAAGCCGTCGATGAAACAGATGGCCAGGAGATTGGAGGAGAGATTTCCTCAGTTGAAGGACGATGTCATCAATTCCCTGCTCCTTTATAATGAATTGGAACAGGGGCAGAGCCCCGGTCAGATTTCAGAGGGGTTGATCAAAGCCCAGATCAGGAAGACCATAGAAGGGGTTCGTTCCATTCAGCCCTCACAGGTGGTAAGTTTCAGGGAGGCCTTCGGGTATCTCAGGCTATGGATACCCCTGATGATCACTTTCTTCTTCGTTCTCGTTCTGGACCCTCCCTTCTTAAGTCGCTCTCTCGCCCTGCTCATGAATCCTTTATCCGAAGTCCCTGTGAGGGAGACCATTGTTTCGATTGAACCGAAAGGGTCGATCCTATTGCGTGGCACCCCGGTGGAGATAAGAGCCAAAGCCACCGGAAGTATTCCGGACAAACTGATGCTTTCCATCTGGCCCGAAGGTAGAGAACCCATACGCCAATCCATGGAGGCAGTAGGGAATGGCCAATTCACCTATCGATTGGCATCCGCCCAGCGCTCCTTCCGCTATCAGGCCTATGGCAGATATGGTTCTTCTCCAGTGCATATGATTCGTGTGGTGGACCCCCCCGATATAGAGAAAGTGAAACTGACTCTGATTCCCCCTGATTATACCGGACTCCCTCAAGAGGTGAAAGAGGAGGGAGACATTGAGGCTCTGAAAGGGACGGTTATCCACTTGGAGGCTCGGGTCACCAAAGGTGTGATCGAGGGAAGGTTGATGCTGAATAAGGAGAGTGAACTTTCCCTCAAGGTGGAAGGAGAGCGCCTTTTAGGAAATTTTTTCATCTTTAATCCCGGCACTTATTCGATCAGGGTAAAAGATGATTTAGGTTTTAATAATCTTGATCCAGCTCACTATCAGATCCGCCTGATTCCGGATCATGATCCCGAAGCAGAGATCATCAGCCCTGGACAGGACCTCGAGATTTCCGGCCATGAGGTCATTCCAATTCTTTATACTGCAAGGGATGATTTTGGAGTGACCTCCATCCGATTGAATTATCGGATAGGAGGAATGGAGCGTTTCATTAGCCTGAAGAGCTCTCATAGCGGTCGTTCCTTGAGTCCTGAGACATTCAGATGGGATCTTACCAGCCTCACCCTGACGCCAGGGGATAGGGTGGTCTATCGTCTCGAAGTTTTAGATAATGATTCTATCTCCGGCCCCAAATTAGGTTACTCAAAATCTTTCTCATTATCTGTCAGGGACGAGAGATCCCGAGCGGCGAAGGAAGGGGAGGCGGCGGAGAAGATCGCTGAAGCCCTTTTAGACCTCCTCGCAGACCAGTTGGAGGAGGCCAGAGATAAAGAAGAGCTGATCAAAGGCATGGATGAGATTCTGAGAAGGGTGGATGGGAATCTCGAACAGATGAAGGAGAGAATAGAACGATTCGATCTGGAAGCGCTGAAGCGAAACCTGAGTTCTCTCAAAGAGAGGATCTCCAAAGAACCAAAGGAGACCGTGACACAAGAGATGGAAAGGCTTGCCCTCCTGGCTGAAGATATGGCGAAGCGGGCAAGGATGAAGGAGTTAGAAGCCCTGGCCCGGGAGATGAGAAACCGGCAGAGCCGCCTCCTTGACTCTCTCCATGACCTGAAAGAACGCTTCACTCAGGAGGGCCTGGAAGCGGTCATGAGAGAATTGAAGAAGATTGAAGAACTTCTTCATTCCGTCATGGAGGCCTTGAACAAATTTGCGACCGGACTTCCCGATGAATTTATCAACAGCCAAGAGCTTGAAGGGCTTGACTTTCAGGGCATGTTCAAGGACCTTGAGGAGTTACAAAGGAAGCTTGCCTCAGGAGACATCGCGGGGGCGCTGGAAGCGGCCCAGAGACTCCTTCAAGCCCTATCCGAGATGATGGCCGCGATGGGAAGGGCGGGAGCCCAATCGGGCATGACCGCCTTTGATAGAATTCGGGGCGAGATGTCCCGTCAGGCCGGGGAACTGGACAGGATATTGGCCGGGCAGAGGGAGATCCTGAATGAGACAGAGAAGATCGATAAAGAAATGAGAAGACTATTTGAGGAAGAGGCCAAAAAGAGGCTTTCTCAATCCTGGTCCCGGTTGAAAGAGATCCTTGAGAAACTGGAAGATTCTCTTCCTCATGAACAGGCCGATTCCATCAAGGAGCTGGAAAAACTTCTCGGAATGGAGAGATTGGAAAGTTTCTCCAAATTCGTAAAGGAACTGGAGAAAGAACTGTCCGGGAATGAGGAGGCTCGAAAGCGGATCAGGGAGTTGAAAGAGATAGGAGAGGGTATCCATCCTGATCCCAAGGAAGTGATGGCCTCCGATACAAAAACAAAGTTTCCAGGACTCTCATCGAGGCAGGAGAATCTTAAAGAGAGGACGAAGAGTTTAAGAGAGAAACTTGAAATGCTTGCCCAGCTTTTTCCAGGAATGGATACCGAGATCCTTCATGATATCAAAGGAGCAGAGGAGTCGATGGGGGATGCGTCAACGAAACTTCGAAAAGAGGATGCGCCGGGCGCCATCCCCCCGGAACAGGAGGCCATGAGGAGGTTGTCCAAATCCCAGCAGTCAATGCAGCAGATGGCCCAACAGATGGCGATGCGTATGCAGGCAACGCGATGGGGTTATCCATTGGTTTACGATCCGAGAGCGGGCTGGTATTACGGTCCCTGGATCCCCCAACCCACGCTTCCCCAACCGGAGTTCAGGCGGCCCAGGGAGAGGGGCTACACAGGGATCGACCGTGAGGAGTTTGATCCGCCCTCAAAAGACGCCTATCAGGCTCCGAAGATCTTCAGAGAGAAGGTGATGGAGTCCTTAAGGGAAGGGGTCCCTTCTCAATACCGGAGAGAGGTGGAGAGATATTTCAGAGGACTAACAGAATGAGAAGAGTCGCCATCCTCATCATCATCCTTTTACTCATCCCTTCGGTGTCGCAGGCCGTCTCATCAGAGATGATCCAGTCTCTGACCTCAAAGTTAGAGAGCTGGAATATTGAAGAGGCATGGTCAGAGATCAAAGAACACCTCATCAAGGAACCGAAGAATCCACAACTCTTGGAGTTAGGCTCCCATATTGCCTTCCACAGGGGGGAGTACCAAGAGGCACAGGGGTTGATCAGGGCCGCCATTGAAGTGGGGGAGGAGGAGAGGAGAAAAGGTTTTGCCCTCTTCGTTGAACAGACGGTTGGAGTGATCACTCCTTTCAAGAAGTATGAGAGCCCCCATTTCATCATCCTTCTGGATGAGAAGCAGGACGGCTTCCTGGCCGATTATTTCAAAGAGGCCTTGGAAAATACTTATCAGGTCATGGTCAAACATTATGGTTTCCAGGCAAAGGAGAAGATCAGGGTTGAGGTCTTTCCCAATGCCAGGGCTTTTTATTATGCGTCATCCCTTAGGGCAAGAGATATAGAGATCGGAGCGGTTGGTCTGGCCAAATTTAATAAACTGATGTTACTCTCACCAGGGGCCTTGGTTTACGGCTTTCGTTGGCTCGATGCCATCAGCCATGAATATTTTCACTATCTCATTGTGAAGATGACAGCCAATAAGGCTCCCATATGGTTTCATGAGGGGCTTGCAAAATATGAGGAGACCCGGTGGCGGGAAGGCCCTTCTTACCTTTCACCTCTCTATCAGACCCTTCTTTCCAGGGCCCTGGCGGAGCGAAAGCTCATCCCCTTCGATAAAATGGAGCCTTCCATTGTCAGACTTGAGACGCCGGAGGAGGTCCAGCTTGCCTATGCCCAGGCCGCCTCTGCCATCGAATTCATCATCTCCAAAGCCGGCCATGAGGGACTTAAAAAGATAATGGATCGGATGGCGACCCAGAGCAAAAGAGGGGCGAGCGAACCCATCCGAGAGGTCCTCGGATTGACCTTTGATGAATTTGAGAGAAACTGGAGGGAGTCTTTGGCCTCAAAGGGATTCAAAGAGATGGCCGGAATCAATGTGCGACGCTATAAGATCAAGGAAGGAAAGGCTGATGAAGAAAGGTTGGATATGGAAGAGATCAAATCGCTTGTGGCGAGGAATAGGGCTCACCTTGGAGATCTGCTCAAAGAGAGGGGAAGGATGGCGGCCTCGGCCTTAGAATACCGCAGGGCCCTCTCCGAGGCTCCTGACTCCCATTCGATCCTGAACAAACTCTCTTCTATCCTCACCCATATGGGCAAGGATGAGGAGGCCCTTCCATTACTCAATCGGGCCAAGGACATCTTTCCTGATCATCCCACGACCTATACGAATCTTGGGAAGATTTATCTGAAGCTGAAGGACTTTAGGCGGGCGAAAGAGACCTTCCTGGAATCGATCCAGATCAATCCCTTCAATCCAGAGGTTCACCAGGGACTGGCGCAGGCCTATGAGAGGTTAGGGGAAGGAGCTCGCGCGCTCCGAGAGAAAGAGATTTTCAATCAACTGAAGAGATGAGGAGAGAGATGGAAGCAGCTAAAGAATATCAGATACCTGATGAGGAGTTGGCCCGGGTTGAGGAGATGGGCAGGAAGAAGAACGACATCCTCAGGGAGATCAAGAAGGTGATCGTGGGCCAGGAAAGAGTGATCGAGGAGATATTGATCGCCCTCTTCTGTCGCGGCCATTGTCTCTTAGTGGGCGTTCCAGGGCTTGCCAAGACATTGCTCATCTCCACATTGGCCGGGATCATGGAGCTTCAATTCAACCGGATTCAGTTCACCTCGGACCTGATGCCCTCGGATATCACTGGAACGGACATCCTGGAAGAGGAGATGGGGAGCAAACGTCGCTCTTTTCGATTTCTGAAGGGGCCCATCTTCTCAAACATCCTCCTGGCTGATGAGATCAACCGGACCCCTCCCAAGACTCAGGCCGCACTTCTTCAGGCTATGCAGGAGTATAAGGTGACAGCAGGGGGGGTGACCTATCCTCTCGACCTTCCCTTCTTTGTCCTGGCCACTCAGAACCCAATCGAACAAGAAGGGACTTATCCCTTACCCGAGGCACAACTGGATCGTTTCATGTTCAACATCGGCATCGACTATCCACCCTTCGATCAGGAGAGGGAGATCGTGGCGACCACCACCTCTTCCTATCAGCCCATCCTGGAGAAAGTGATCAACGGAGAGAAGATCGTGCAGATCCAGGACCTGGTGAGAAGGGTTCCGGTCTCCTCCTATGTCATCGAGTATGCAGTCAGGCTGGTCCGCTCCTCCCGGCCCAAAGGCCCTGAGACCCTTTCCTTCATCAAGGATTGGGTGGAATGGGGAGCAGGGCCCCGAGCCTCCCAGCACCTGATCCTGGCGGCCAAATCAAGGGCCATCATGAATGGTAGATATGTGGCATCCGTGGAGGATGTCAAGGCCGTGATCACTTCCATCCTGAGACACAGAATCATCATCAACTTTAAGGCCCAGGCAGAGGGGATTACATCGCTCGATATCATTGCCCGTCTCCTCGAGGAGGTGAAGCCTTGAACCATTTCGATCCCAAGGTCTTAGCCAAACTGAAGAACCTCTACCTGAGGGCCCGTTTTGTTGTCGATGGTGTGATGATAGGGATTCATCCCTCTCAGGCCAAAGGGCTGAGCGCTGAGTTTGAGGAGCGCCGGGAGTATTCCAAGGGAGATGATCTCCGGCGTATGGATTGGAAGGCTTACGGGAAGTTCGACCGCTACTATATCAAGGAGTATCGTGAGGCGACGAATCTAAAAGCCTACATCCTCCTCGACGCCAGTTCTTCCATGAGTTATGCCTCTGATGGATGGAGTAAGTTCGATTATGGCGCTACGCTGACTGCCTCTCTATCCTATCTGATGTTGAAGCAGCAGGATGCGGTCGGTCTCATCCTCTTTTCCGAGAAGATCGAAAAGATGATCCCTCCCAAGGCGGCCCACGGATATCTCTTCGCCATTTTAAAGGAGTTAGAGGATCGAATTCCAAAAGGGGAGACAAGAGTCGGCTCCGTGCTACAGAATCTGGCCGGCTCATTGAAGAGACGGGGACTCGTCATCCTCATCTCCGATCTTTTGGATGAGCCTGAGGAGGTGTTGAAAGGACTAAAGCAGCTTCATGCAAGGGGAAGCGATATCATGGTCTTTCATCTGCTGGACAGGGATGAGATGGAGTTTCCGTTTGAGAAACCGAGTCTCTTTCAAGATATGGAAGAGGACATCAAATTACTCACAGACCCTCGTTCGATTCGGCCGGCCTATTTGAAGACCCTCCACTCCCTCATTGAGACGTACCGGACCTCCTGTGCCACCTATCTCATCGACTATCTCCTTTTCAATACCTCCATCGGTCTCGATCGAGCCCTGATCCATTACCTCACCTGGAGGGAGAAATTCAGGCCCCATTTATGAATCTCACATTTATCAACCCTCTTTTCCTATTGGGTCTGGCCGCTGTGGTTCTCCCCATCCTCATCCATCGGCTCACCCGGAGAAAGGCCTTCACAAAAAGATTTTCTGCCGTCCGACTCCTCATTCAATCCCAGCAGATCATGTCAAGGCCTCAGCGCTTAAAGCATCTTCTCCTGTTAGTCTTGAGGGTCCTGATGGTGATGGGTCTGGTCTTCTTGATGGCCCGTCCTGTCCTGGTTCGAAAAGGTCTTCTGACCATGGGGAATGAGGCGGCTAAGGCGGTGATCCTCG
Source organism: Syntrophorhabdus sp. (assembly GCA_020724025.1). The sequence goes on from DYHU01000064.1 coordinate 10,047, forward strand.
ATAACTCATTAAGCATGGGATATAGGGAAGATCATGGGACGCGTTATGACCTTGCCAAAAAGGCAGTTAAAGAAATGATCGAAAGGATTCAAGGTCCGATCGCCATCATTCCCACTTCTTCCTTTAAAAATGATGTGCGCTGGATGGCCAGGGAGGAGGCGCTGAAAGCGCTGGACAGAATCCCTCTCTCCTTCGGCAAGGGCGATCCCGCATCAGCGCTTGACCTGGGATACCGTCTATTGAGAGAGGTGAAGAAACCCGGAGAGATCCTCGTCATCAGTGATATGGCAAGGGGAGATTGGGAAGGATTTGATCTGAGCAGGATCAAGACCCTCTCTTCCGAAATCAACATGAACTGGGTCAGGATTGGAGGTGCAAACCGGGATCCTAATCTTACTGTCAGGGGAGTGAAGTTCATCGAGGGAGATCCTGTCGTGGGAGTCCCTGCTCGCCTGGAGGTTACTGTATCGAATCTCTCTGATCAATCTGCAAGCCTCTTTGTTCATCTCTACCTCTCCGGCATGAAGAAGGATCAGAAGTCTATGGAGGTCAAGGCCAGGGAGGAAGGAAAAACCCATTTCGAACTCTTCTTCGATCGTCCGGGATGGGTCGAAGGTGAGATGAGAATCTCAAATGATCGCCTTCCATTGGATGATACCTTCTACTTTGCTCTCCGTGTTAGAGAGAAGGTGAAGGTTCTATTAGTCGATGGAGATCAGAGGATATCCCTCCGAGCGAGTGAGAGCTATTACATGGTGAATGCCCTTCATCCAGGAGGGTCTGAGAGTTCGCCTTTCCAGGCTAAAGTGATCACCGAGGGGGAGTTCGTTCACTTCGATACAAAACCTTACGAAGCCCTTCTCCTTTTGAATGTGGCTCGGCCCCAATCTTCCAAACTCTATTCCATCTTAGAATCGGGCAGGCCTGTCTTCCTATTTCTTGGGGATCGAGTCATTCCTGAAGACTATAATAGCCTCCCCCTCTTCCCATGGAGAATCAGGGAGGTGAAGGAGACAGATGCCTTAGGGATCACTGAAATCGATCCGAGTCGTCCCATCCTGAAGTCTCTTATAACAGGAGGGGAGAGCCTGAAGGCTGCCTCCATCCGACGTTATTTTAGAATAGAGGGAAGCAGAAAGGATCTTCTCTCTCTCAAGAACAGGGACCCCCTTCTTGTGGAAGCTGAATTGGGCAAAGGGAAGCTTTTTCTGTTCGCCTCCAGCGCTGATTTAGATTGGAATGATCTTCCCATCAAGGCGGCCTTTCTTCCCCTGATCCAAGGATTGCTTAAGGAAGCAGTGGGATTGACCGGAGAGGCCTTTGTGAAAGATATCAGAATGGGAGAACCCTTTGGAGAAAGGGTTCTCCCCACCCAGGTCACAGGCGCTGAGGGAGGAACGGGCATCTATAAACTTTCTCTTCCTTCAGGCGAAGTGAGACAGGGGATTAATTCCCCTCTCGAGGAATCCGATCTCAGCAAGATAAGCCAGGAAGAGATGAGGAAAAAATTTGGGAAGGTCGATGTGAAGGTGGTGGAATACAGGGAGGGCCTTTTCAGTGAGGCTCAGGCCGGACGAAAAGAGCTCTGGCCTCTTCTCCTTGCTTTTCTCCTTCTCGTCTTGGCTTTTGAAATGGGGGTGGCGAACAGGATATGATTTCAAGGAGAGATTTCTTTTCCATCGGATTGGGCCTGACCGCGGGGTTGATCTTTTCCGGCAATCCATTCTCCTGGAGCGCTTCCTTCCCCCAATTCTTCTTTGCCCAGCTCAAATATCGGGGTGGCGAGTGGGATCCGAATCCCCAATTCATGGAAGCGATCATTAAGGAGCTGGAGCTTAGAACAAGCATTGACGCAATGAACGAGAGACGGATTATCACGCTTTCGGATCCTGATCTCTTCTACCACCCCTTCCTTTACATGGCAGGGAAGTATGAGTTCGAGCCCTTCACGCCTCAGGAGAGGGAGATCTTGCGGAGGTTCCTGACCTATGGCGGGTTTCTCTTTGCTGAAGATACGATGGGGGCAAAAGGGTTTGGATTTGATCGTGCCTTCCGGGCAGAGGTGAGGCGCATCTTGCCCCACTACGAATTGAAAAGGCTTTCCTTGGATCACTCTGTCTATCGGAGTTTTTATTTAATCGAGACCCTTGGAGGCCGGCAGAAGGTAAACCCCTATTTAGAGGGCATCACCATCGATCAATGGACACCGGTGATCTACTCCCAGAATGATCTAACAGGAGCATGGGCGAGGGATAGATTCGGGAAGTGGGTCCATGAGTGCGTGCCAGGGGGGGGAGCATCAGCGATCCTCTGCCTTCAGGGCTGGAATCAATATCATCGTCTATTCCCTCACCTCCGACTATAAGAAGGATGTGATTCATCATCCCTTTATTAGGAAACGTCAGAGCTTATGAGCTGGAACAAAATCGTGATTGAACCGATCATCCCCTTATGGCTGATCCTTCTCCTCTTCTCATTGGGAGGGTTGGCAGTCCTCCTTCAATATGGGTTGATCCAGAGGAGGCTTGCTCGGTATAAGGCCCTTACGATCGCCCTCCTTCGCCTCGGCGCCATCTCTCTGCTCCTCTCCTTTCTCCTCAATCCATCCTCAGTGGAGAGGAAGGAATATCACCTGCCACACTCCTTGGCCATCCTTTTTGATACCTCTCCGTCCATGGGTTTGCCTGGGCAGGGAGGAAAGGGAAGCAGGCTGGATGAAGCCAGAGGGCTCTTACTGAATGGATCGAACCCCCTTTTGAATTCCATAACAGAGAGGTTTGATGTGAGCCTCTATGCTCTGGGTGAATCCTTGAGACCATTGAAGGAAGAGGAATTGTCCCAGGTGAAAGTCGGAGAAAAGAGGGCGGATTTGACCCAGGCCATGAAGGGAGCCCGTGGAAAGCACTCCTCTGTCATCCTTCTCAGTGACGGCAACCTGAAGTGGGATGGCCACGAGACAGGGAACCCTTCCCTTCTCATTCTTCCCCTGGGAGATAGGAAGGGATATCGAGATATATTGATCAAGTCGGTGAAAGCCCCTGCCTTAGCCTTTCGAGGAAGAGAAGTGAGGATCGATGTGACCCTAAGGAGTTACGGCTTTAAAGGAGTGACGCTTCCTCTGGTTCTCAAAGAGGGCGGCAAGCTCCTCACGGCCATGGATATCCGTTTCAATGAAAACCCTGATGAGATCACCATCCCTTTATCCTTCACTCCGGAGAGGGTGGGTCAGCATAACCTCTCTATATCGATTCCCTCCCAATCGGGAGAGAGTGTGGTTTCCAATAATCATCACGATCTCTCCATCAAAGTGGCCAAAGATAAGATCAGAATATTGATGGTCTCAGGAAGTCCAAGCCCAAATTACCGCTTCATGAGAACGGCATTGAAGAACGATCCTTCGATAGACCTCCTCTCCTTCGTCATCCTGAGGACACCCTCGGACATTCTCAATGTTCCGATTCAGGAGCAGAGTTTGATACCCTTTCCGGTGGAGACCCTCTTCTCCAGGGAGCTTCATCACTTCGACCTTCTCATCTTTGACAATCTCCCTTCCCATCTCTACATCAGCCCGAAATACTATGAGAGGATAAGGGAGTTCATCAAAGAAGGAGGGGGCCTTGCCATGATCGGAGGACCTCATCTGATGGATGGAGGCAGGTATATCGGGACTCCCTTAGGAGAGATGCTACCTGTCAAGATGACCGGAAAGGAGGAATACCGCCGGAATGATCCTCCGGGTGTGAGATTGAGCCGTGAAGGGATGATTCATCCCATCACCCAGTTGTCACCGGATGAGAATGAAAATCAAAACCTATGGCGAGAGATGCCGGCCTTAGATGGGATCAATCTGTTGGAGCCCAAGACCTTCAAACACGTCCTTTTGGAAAGCGCTGATGGAGGCTCCCGGCCCATTCTCCTCGCAGACAGTTATGGTAAAGGCTGTATCCTCATCTTAGCAACCGATTCATCATGGAAATGGTATATGGGAATGGTCTCCAGAGGCCAAGGGAACTGGGCTTATTTAAGGTTCATCGAGCGGATGGTACGATGGGTTACCAGAGACCCGAGTTTGAGCCCGGTTCAGATCACCCTTCCCGAGACTTCCGTAGAGGCTGGCCAGGAATCAGAGTTCAGAATAAAGGTGAAGGATGGAAGCGCTACTTCTCATCTTAAGGGAAAGGTTTTATTATACATTTTTGATTCGGATGGCGTTAAAATAGAATCGCGTCTCAAAGCAAGCGACCGGTCAGGCGAATACCTTGGCTCTTTTACTCCTAAAATGGGAGGGATATACAGGATCAAGGTGGAATTCCCGGCTGGAGTTCAAGAGGAGTTTATGGTCGTGGGGAGGCATACGGAGGATATGGATGTTGCCCCCAATCCTGAGAAGCTGAAAATGATCTCGACATCAGCCGGAGGGAAGGTTCTCACCAGAGACGGAGACCTTCTCAGGGAGATAAACTCCTATGGGGATAGAGGCCAGAGAAGTTTCATAGAGGAAAGACGGTTTCCTTTATGGAGCATGCCATACACGTTTGTGATGATCCTTACCCTATTCGGTGCGGAATGGTATCTCAGGAGAAGATGGGGGCTGATATAACTCATAACCCCACCTAACCTCCCCTTATTTAAGGGGATGAATACT
>DYHU01000410.1 GCA_020724025.1 Syntrophorhabdus sp.
ATGCAGTACGTAGCAGTGCGTCCACTCCGCACGCTACGCAGGATCCTCGGCAAGGGCTCGCTTGAGGATGATATAGAGTTCGGGGTGGACTGGTGGCCAATGGGGGGCGGCCTGGTTGAGCCAATCACCCTAACCTACAACCCCCACAGCCGCTGGTGGCAGATGTGCCTCTGCCACGAGTGGGGACATATCCTGGATTCTATAAGGCACAGAGGGATACATCCATACCTTATAGAATCTGGGCCAGCTAGCGGGGAGCAACCCTTCCTCCTCTGCCAGTTCCGGGCAGAGCTTCGGGCCTGGCAGATCGCCAAGTCGATCTGCGGCCCGAGGTTCTGGCACGAAGCCGAGGCCCTGGGGAGCCTCAAGGGGTACTACGACCAGGCCGTAGATACCCTCGGTCCAATGGGCCTGGTGATGCCTAAATCCATTAAGGAAAGGAGGTGAAATCCAATGTTCGAGAAGCTGATCCAGCGGTTCAGGAGGCCCCCCGTCCCCCAGGAGAAGGAGATCCGCCTCACCGCCGATGAGTTCGCCCGCTATATGGAGCGGGCAATCGCCGACGAGAGGCGAGCCATTGCCATCGCCCTGGTTCGTGCCCATGACAAGTACGCGGACCGGGCAGTGGCAAATGATAACCCGAGGGCGGCTAGAACGCTCTTGGCCAAGGCACAGGCAGTACGGTATTGCCTACATGCCATTGGAGAGAGCGGGCTGGCACTCTCACTCGGCGAGGCATTGCCTACGGTCTCGCCGAAGTTCCTCCCCGATGAGGACGGGAATCTGGTACAGGTTCTGGACTGAGATGTCCAGGAGTAACAGGGGCAGGGCAGAACGCTGAACTGCCCCCAAGGAGAAAATCATGGAAGACATGGAGTTTCTGAATGTCCTCGCCATGGCGGACATTCTCAGGGTTGCCATGGCCGTGGTAGAGCATGGCGATAAGCTTATCGATGGCACGATGCCGAAAGAGCAAATCGCCGAGCTAATTAAGGTGGCACGGCTAGCCGTCGAGCAATGCTACGAGCTGGCCAAGATGCCGCCCCTGGCGCAAGGAGGAAGGGCATGAACTACGAATCGATCTGCGGTTGCCTGGTCTCCGGGCCGGAACCGCAGCAATGCGAGTTTGATGACGAGGCGCGGTTTGAGGCCGCCCATGGTGTCTGGGAGAAGGCCTGGGATGCCCGGCTGGACAGGCACCACCCTTACTGCTGCGAGTTGCGGCAGCGAGGCGGGTTCGAGGTCTGCCTGGAGGGACAAGAGGAGCTCTGCCCCCAGGCAGATACTCTAGCAAGGGGGGTCTACGATGAGTGGGATCACAGCGATCCTGAAGTCCTGGTTACCCTATAAGGGGTACCGGGACAGCGAGGATGAACTAGGAAGGGTCCTGGACATCCTCGCCGAGACCGGTGGTCCTGTCTTGTATGGCGGGAACATCTGGCTTATCGCCGATGGTCAGCTGATCATCGGCCCAGTAAAGCCAGAGTAATTCCTGCGCAAGAACCCCTATAGTCCTCCCCGGGAGGAGAGGAAGGGGGGACTATAGGGGGGATAGAGAGGAGGGGATTACTATATATATAGAGGATCTCTACAGCCTAGTATATATAGTAGTGATGCTTCGCATCACTGTGGTGATGCTTGCATCACCGCTGCGGCGGTTCTTCTGGCGATTCCTCTGTGGGGATTTCCTGCGCAGGAACGTCGATTACCTGATCCAAAGGGGGAATATGCTCGATAACCGCTGGAGGATTCAGCAAAGGAAGACCAGGAATCGCTGGTCTCGGCAAGTCCCTCACCTTATTGATGATGCGCTCAACCAACTGAAGCGCCTGGACCACGTTCTCCTGCTTCTCAATAACCTCCTCGGTGATCTTAGAATGAAGAATAAGCGCATTGGCGGCCTCGTAGCGAACGTGCTCAGATTTAGCCTTCCCCGCCAAGTCAAGAAGCGTCTTGATTGCCACGGGGACCGCATCGGCGATAGCACGACGCTGATTCTCCCGAAACTCGGTGCAGAATCGATCAAAAACTGCCCTAAATTCCTCGGAATTTACCCGATATTGGAGCTGTTTTGGACGAAGATTCAACAATTCCTGGATATTCTTGTCGGATTTGCCTTGGAGTTTGAGAATTGCGATGGATTCTATGGAGTCGCTCATTAGCTTCTCTCTCGTGCTCTTGTATCGCCTCTTGGGCGATTTGGCCTTGGGTTCTTCCTCCATTTTTGACTCCAAGTTAGTATCTTTCACGCAAATAACCTCCTGGTTTTGTACGCTTTGTCATGTAGCTATGCTATAATTGTACTGTATTTGCACAACAATTATATCATAGATTATATGTTTGTCAATCCCTATAATCTCTGTGAAAGGAGGCAAAAGATGTCTCTGGGACTGCTAGAGGCAGGGCTCAGGTTTTCTGCCGTTGTTCTGCTTCTTGTCAGTGTAGCAAAATGGCAGAAGAGTATCTGGGCAGGCATTGCTGCTGTAAACATCGTGACATTGCTCTTGCCAAAGTGATACCACAGCAGTCAAGCTTCGCTTCGCTAAATTCCTGCTTGACTGCTGTGGTCAGGTATCTAGTTAAGAGAAAAAAAAGAAGGAGGTTTCGATGTTGGTTTACAAAGTCGTGTGTAGCACAATAGATGGGGCTTGGCAAGGGATTATGCCCTGGCGCTTCCGCCGGA
>DYHU01000411.1 GCA_020724025.1 Syntrophorhabdus sp.
TTTGTTGGAATCGTAAAAAGTCGTCATTCCCGTGAAAACGGGAATCCAGAAAATTCTAACTACATGAAAATACTGGATTCCTGCTTGCGCAGGAATGACAGAAAATAGCCTTTTCAGACTTTTTACGAGACCATCACTTTTTTCCGCATCAAAAATAATCTGAATTTCATTTGTTTAAAACGATCCGCTTAATTTGAGCCATTATTTTCCAGTGGATGGCTAAATAAAAATCCATCCCAAGGAGGTGGTCTTATGAAGGCCTTACAAGTTGGGGGTAGAAACCCCGATTTTGACGATAGAGCTTTACGGCTTGGTGATTTTCCTCAGATCAATCCCCAAAAAGCCATAACGATCTTGAAACATCAAATGGCCGTTCAGAAGGCGTCCAATATGGTCAAAGAGAGAATCCAGGACCTGCCCACACTGGCTGAATTGGCCAAATCCACAGGATTGAGCCGGACCTACTTATCTTTTGTTTTTAAGGAGGTGACCGGGATGCGATTGCAGGATTATCTTACCCAAGTCCGCCTTGAGAAAGCAAAAGATCTTCTCGGAAACATCGATTTGAAGATCAAACAAATTGCTCACGAAGCAGGCTTCAGCGATCCCAACTATTTCTGCCGGAGTTTCAAAAAAAAGACAGGTCTTAATCCAACGAACTGGAGATTGATCAATATCTTTAAGTGGCCAGGATCATAATTAAGTCCAGGTAACTATGATAAATGTCAAGAAAATCATAACTTCTTCTTCTTGTTCACCAAACCATGGCGTGATAAAGATGAAGGCCAGATTAAAAAATTCTAATGAAAGGAGGTGAAGGGTTTTCGTAGTGTCAGGTGTTAGTGAATAGCGCTTGTGAAATAGAAAGACTCACAACCGATCACTAACACCAATCACCCACACAAAAAAGGTTGAGGAGGAAGAGATATGAAAAAGTTTATTGTTTTGAGTTTGGTTGCATTGCTGGTTCTTGCTTTTGGAACCATGGCATTTGCCCAGGCAAAAAAGGAAGAACCAAAATTAGAATTCAAGGCCTCCGGATTCATCGATGCGGCCTCTTTTTGGGCCAGGAATGTGCCTTATGCTTATGATATACCTGCCTGGCAAACCTATTATGCCTGGGCACCTCCACTCTATGGACCCCCCCCACTATTTGATATTGGGACATCGGGTCGTGGCCAAGCCCTGGATAAAGAGCGATCATTAATGCAAACCCGTGTCAGGTTAAAATTAGATGCGGTGATGGGTAAGAATTTGAGTGGAACCATCTTCTTCGAGATGGATTCAGGGATGTGGGGTGAACGGGTGGGTACGGGTACTGGAAGAAATCAGATAGGGCAATGGTCTGGTGACCAGGCAGGCGTTGAGATTAAGAACGTCTATTTCGATTTTGGCGTCCCGGGCATTCAGATCCCAGCAACTTTAAGAGTGGGTCTTCAACCCCTCGTTGTTAGACCTCACATGGTTGCATTAAACGATGGCATGGGTGTCACTGCGGGTATCAAAGTTGATCCTGCTACCATCAATCTTTATTGGTTCAAGGCACTGGAGAACCTGGATTATGCGTCAGATGATAGTGACGTCTATGGTATTCAAGTAGCAGCGAAAATCCAAAAATTAACTGTTGGCGGCTATGGACTTTATTATAACGAGAACACATACCCACTTCCATCTGCTGCTTCTTCAACCGTTGACTACAATTCCAGCATGTGGTGGTTGGGGGTATATGCTGATGGAAAGCTTGGGCCTGTGGATACCAACTTTGACTTTGTCTACGATTTTGGAAAAGTGGAGGATCAAAGGAATGTGGCCGTTCGAGCCCGTGATGCCAAATATCGAGGCTGGGCCACCCGTCTAAAGGTTGATTACCCATGGGAGAAGTTCAACTTCGGAGTGGTCGGAATGTACGCATCAGGTTCTGACCAGAAAAAGACGAACTCAACTGGTCTCCCTGGAACTACCACACCCTTTGGCACCACCACTACCAAAGTCGGTGGATATGTAGTACCCAATTCCTCAGAGCAATTTGCCCTTGGAGATAGCCTGCTAATTAGCGGTTCGCCGATATGGTCTGGCTTTCTGGGTTATAACGTTCTCAATTATACCCAGATGCACAGGGGCTCTATTGGTGGCACGTGGATAGCTAAGCTTTATGGAAGTTACAAGGCCACACCATGGTATAAAGTTACCATCGCAGGCCTCTACATCGGGGATACCACAAAAAATGGGAACACCATCGGTAACGCCAGAACCGCCGCTGGTCTACCAAGGGATGACAAGACCATTGGATTTGAGTTTGATCTGATTAACGAGATCAGTATCTACAAAAACCTCAAATGGGATATCGGTCTCGGCTACATCTTTGCAGGCGATGCGCTTGAATACTACAATTATGCCACAGGAAGAAATAAAGAAGGTAAAGATCCCTGGGCGCTGGTTACAAGGTTAACTTACACCTTCTAAGAGTGTAAAAAATGTTAAAGGTTTTTACTATGAAGGGCGGTTCTAAGAATGATTGAGGGACCGCCCTTTTTATTTAAAGGAAATCATACGAATTCATAACAAAATCAAGTAATTCATAATGACTTCTTCTTGTTTACTAAATGAGGTCATGGTAACCTTAAGTCCTAAATTTTGGGAGAGGGATTAACCTCCCCCCCTTCATCTCT
>DYHU01000412.1 GCA_020724025.1 Syntrophorhabdus sp.
TGACCGGCTTTGAGTTCAGTGCATTTTTTAAAGCTTTTTTGATAAACCCGGGCAGGTTCCAGTCGATTCGGGATAGAGTGGGGAGTTTAAATTTCGGGATCTTCACATCCTCAAGTCTTTCGCCCACCACCTCAACTCCATCCCTACCCAGCCCCTGTTCAAAGGCTACCAGATTCGTCAACAGTGACTTTCGTGAGATTCCTAATAGGTCACACACAATTTGATCGAGGCAGAGTGGGTCTCGGCTGGCCAATATCAGTCCAAGAGAAACGGGACGGCCACTGTTAGGTCCACTTCCTTCCATTCCAACGATCCCATCCAGAATCGTGAGAGACGGCTGAATCATCTGGTAGATATCCACCAGCATCTGTGCAAAGATTTTATGATCTTCTCCGGCCTTGAGATGCCAGAGCGCCTTCCTCGGTCCAGGAACACATCCGAAAAGGTTTTTGACGCCAAGGGTCAGGAGCATCTGAGCGTGAGTCTTCCATTTCGGAAGATTGATGATGACATCGGCTTCGAAAATGGCCTGATCGATCTCAATATTTTTAAAGGTTCTTCCTTTCCTCTCCGTAGGTATAACAGGCCTGTTAAACTCAACAATGGGGCAATCCAGTGCATCTGCAATCCTCTTAATTCCAGATTTCTCAGCAACTCCTATGGCGCTACCCATACCCGGACTGTCGCCAAGGAATGGGAATCCCCCCTCCTCCCTGATCATCTGAATAATCCCTCTGATGATGGAGGGATGTGTGGTCACGGCCTTCTCCGGGGCCTTCCCGTAGAGGAGATTGGGCTTGAGAAGGACACGGTCCCCTCTTTTTACAAACGAATCGATCCCCCCGATGAGATCAATCGAACACCGGAGTGCACCGAGCACCTTCTCTTCGTCATAGTGTTGACATTTAACGATTGAAACTGAATATTTCATTAAAAACCAAGCCAGGATTGAAAAATATGAAATCTGTTGAGATATTTCAAAGACCAAATAAAATCAATGGTGATGGTGGGGCAGCCGGGACGGCTGTCCCACCAGGTTTTAAGTCAATCTTGGTCATAAAATTGTATTTATCCCAATCTTTCTTTCCCAGTTACTTCCTTGATTGATATTTCGATGATCGCCGTCTTTTTCAGCGCCTCCTCCGGGATGGCTTCATACCCGCCCTCAGGTTGATATTTTTCCATTAGCCTATCAAGAATTTCTAATTTTCTATCCTCATCTTTTACCAGAACGGCTCTCCCCTTGATGATCACGCTTCGATAGTAATAATTGGCCGTGCAGGCAGGCCCTTTCGCCGCAACATAGGCGATAGGTTCATCCACCTCGAAGCAGACAGGGCTTCCCCGACGGATATCCCTAACCTTCTCACCCTTTTTCGACGAATGGATGTAGATCTTTCCATCCCGATAGAGAAAGTTGACAGGTTTGATCACAGGAAATCCCTTCGGATTAACCGTGGCGATCCTTCCAAACGGCGACCGCTCCAACATGGCGGTCATCGTCTCTTTGTCTTTGATCTCCCTTTCCGGGTGTCGCATTTCCTCTCCTTCCCAATCTATATAGAGTCTGTTTATAAATTGTCCCTTCAATCAGGATCGTCATTCCGGCGAAAGCCGGAATCCAGTCCTTTCAAGACCTTCTGGATGCCGGATCAAGTCCGGCATGACGGAAAACGCTGTTTATGGACAGACACTATATAGAGCATCGCTCACTAACCACTGATCACTTATTACCGATCACTGATTACTGATCACTGATTTTTTCCCCTTTCTGCTTTCTAATGAATCCTGATCACCCCATTTCGAAATGTCGGGATTATGTTCGTGATATCAATCTGAGCACAGTAGGCTAAATCCTCTTCAAAGCCCCGTTCAATCAGATCCCTTCCATGAGTTGAGAGACGGAAGGCCTCAACCAAGTTCTCCCTGAACCTCTGATAGAGGATGAGAGCCGATTGGCTGGCATCCGTGAGGGTAAGAGGTCCTTTCCCCCTGTTTTGGATGTGATCGATGAGCATCCCTCCACAAACCGTATCTTCGAGGGAGAATCTTTCCTCATCTCCTGAAGGAAAGATCAGGAGGTCCTGGTCCAGATCAAGGCATCTCTGGCAGGTTGCGCCGATGTTAAAAAAACTTCCGGCTAAAACCTCTCTTCCGGATGAGACAGAATGAAAAGCCTTTGTCCCATTGGTGGTTGTCAGGATTAATCTCTTGCCCTCCACCTTCTCCCTCACATACTCCCTGGGGGAATTCCCCAGGTCAAATCCTTCTATCTTTTTACTTCCCCGCTCTCCTCCCAGAAGAGTGGTGCCTGGGGGAAAATTCTTTGCCATTTGAAATGCTTCCTCCACTGTGGAAACAGGGATGATTTCAAGAGCCCCTTGCGACATAGCGTGGACCATCACAGAGGTGGCCCTGAGGATGTCGATGATGACGACCGTTCGTTTTGAAAGAGAAGGAGGGTCTGGTGGCGAAGAAATGAGTTGGATATCAATCTGCATGGATGGAAATTATCATACCGGGTGTTCTATTGCAAGTGACGCTTCCTTTTCTGTCTCTCGGGATCATTTTTTCACACCTTCTTAGGGGTTACGTTAAATGATACTGCAATTCAGACAGTAGCGAGCCCCAACCGGCGGGATTCCCTGAAGGTCTCGT
>DYHU01000413.1 GCA_020724025.1 Syntrophorhabdus sp.
GAGAGGAGGTGAGTTGTAGTGGCCAAAGGTCGTGTGAAATGGTTCAACGAGAAGAAGGGTTTTGGTTTTATCTCCAGAGATGATGGAGGGGATGTGTTCGTACACTTCTCCGCTATCAAGAAGGATGGTTTTAAGACTCTTTATGAGGGAGATGAAGTAGAATTCGATATTTCCGAGGGACCGAAGGGTCCCCAGGCAACCAATGTGACCCCGGTAACCTAAAAAAGGGATTCGTTGAAACGAAAAGAAACCCCGGAATAAACTCCGGGGTTTCTTTTTTGTAAAACTTAGGCGCTTTGAAATGGAATGGGCCAAGTTCCCCCGTCAAGCGTATTTGGGAGTGGGCCTCCTACCTGCCAAGGAGTTCCCGGGCAATGATCAACTTTTCGATCTCCTTGGTCCCTTCCACGATCTCCACGAGCTTGGCATCCCGATAGAGGCGCTCAATTCCGTATTCGCCCAGATAGCCGTATCCGCCGTGAATCTGCACCACCTCGTCGATCACCTTGACAGCCACCTCGCCCCCGAACCACTTGGCCATGGAGATGAGTTTGGGATCAATCTTTCCATGATCCACCATCCAGGCGGCCTTATGACAGAGGGCTCTTGCCGCCTCGATCAGGCTGGCCATCTCGGCCAGCTTGAATTGAATCCCCTGAAAACTGCCGATCGGGCTTCCAAACTGTCTTCTCTGTTTCGAATATTGGATCGCCTTCTCCAACCCACCCCGAGCGATTCCCACTCCTGAGATGGCCACGGCAACGCGGGTATGGTTGAAGACCGTCATGAGCTGATGAAATCCCTCTCCCTCGACCTCTCCCACTAAATTCTCCAATGGGACCTTTACCTCTGAAAAATTGATCTCGGCTGTATCCGAAGCCCGCATCCCAAGCTTTCTCTTTAATTGATTGGCCTCGAATCCTTCCCGATTCGTCTCAATGAGAATTGGGCTATGGCGCTTTGACTTTAACTTCTCCTGTTCATCGGTGACGCAGAGGACGACTAAATAGTCGGCAATGCTGCCGTTGGTGATGAATATCTTACTCCCATTGATCACATAATGACCCTTTACCTTTCGGGCTACGGTCGCGACAGAGGCTACATCGCTTCCGGCATCGGGCTCGGTAATCGCCATTGCCATAATGGCCTCTCCTTTGGGCAGGAGAGGAAGATACTTCTTCTTCTGATCTTCCTTTCCAAAGAAGAGAATAAATTCCGAGCCTAAAGTGGTGGCGAGAATCGTCCCGCACCCGGCATCCACTCTCGAGAACTCCTCGGTAATCAGGGCATGTTCCAGAAAACCGAGTCCCGCACCTCCATAGGCTTCATCGATAAAAACGCCTACAAATCCGAGGTCGCATGCCTTCTTCCATAACTCCATTGGGAAAGTCTCGTTGAGGTCGCACTCCTCTGCGATCTCCGGGAACGACTTTTCTGCGAATTCCAGGGCAGCCTTCTGAATATCCTTCTGTTCATCCGTCAATTCGAAATCCATATTCAAGCTCCTTACACTCTTCCCAGCAGTTCCCTCGCAATGGTATTTTTCTCAATCTCTTTCGTCCCCTCGTAAATCTCGACGATTTTAGCATCCCTGTAAAACCGCTCTATATCATAATCAGCGATATAACCATATCCGCCATGAAGCTGGAGGGCTTCATTGGTCACCTTAACCCCAACTTCTCCGGCAAGCCATTTGGCTATGGAAATAATTTTTGGGTCCACTTTTCCACAATCCAGCATCCACCCTGCCTTGTAACAGAGAATTCTTGCCGCCTCAATCCAGGTGGCCATCTCAGCGATCTTGAATTGAGTCGCCTGAAAGGCCCCAAGAGGTTGACCGAACTGTTTCCTCTTCTTCACATATTGGATGGCTTTATCGAGTGCCCCCTGGGCCACCCCTATCCCCTGGGAGGCAGCAATCACTCGGTTGATATTGAAAAGTTGCATAATCTGAGAGAAGCCTTCTCCTTCTTTCATTCCAATAAGGTTTTCTTTGGGAACCTTCACATCGCTGAATCTGAGCTCTGCCGTATCGGAAGCCCGGATCCCCAATTTCCCGGTGATCTTGATGGCTCCAAATCCTGGACGGTCCGTCTCCACGATGATGACACCAAACCTCTTGAGCCTCGATCCTGCCTCCGGATGGGTCAGACAGAATACGACAATATAATTGGCGATACTTCCGTTGGTGATGAACTGTTTTGCACCGCTGATAGAATAGTGATCGCCCTCTCTTTTCGCCAGGGTTAAAACAGAGAGGATATCGCTTCCCGCGTCAGGCTCAGTGACGGCTGCCCCCATGATCGCCTGGCCTTTGGTGAGCGGGGGGAGATACTTCTTTTTTTGCTCTTCGGTGCCATAGAGCTGAATCAATTCGGAGCCAAAGACGGTGAGCAAGATATTCCCACAGCCCGGGTCTACCCTCCAGAATTCCTCCATCACCATGGCACACTCAAGAAAACCCAATCCAAGTCCTCCGTACTCCTTCTTGATGAAGAGGCCGATAAAGCCCAGTTCGCATGCCTTCTTCCAGAGTTCCCTGGGGAATTCTTCTTTACGATCGTATTCGCGGGCGACCCCCGGAAACTCTCCTTCGGCAAACTCCCGCGCCGCCAGACGGATCTGTTTTTGTCG
>DYHU01000414.1 GCA_020724025.1 Syntrophorhabdus sp.
ACCATTTGAGTCCTCCCAAGGAGATCCATGTGATCGGAAATGCTGACCACCGCCTGACCGAAACCGAGCACCGCCAGCGCGCCATCGATTTAACCTTGGATTGGTTTAAAAAATATCTGGCATGAATTCCCATCCATTTGTTTTCTTAAGCTTATCTTCTACAGTTGCTTTGAACTGGTTTTTCGTAACTCCTTATAAACACTCATATTGTTCTTTGAAAATCTAGAAAATAGGTCAAAATGTGGTGCCACAGATCAAGTTGATTTCCCTTGACACGAGCTATCATATTTAGTATTCTTGGGGTGTCCTTAAATGGAGGTCCCCATGTTTGCGAGAATCAAGAAGTCCGGCCAGCATCAGTACCTTCAGGTCGTGGAGAATCACCGGGAAGGTTCAAAGACCGTCCAGCGTGTCATCGCTACAATTGGCCGAATGGATCATTTAGAGGCCAAAGGGGATATTGAAAATGTCATACGATCTCTCTCCCGATTCTCCGAAAAGGTTCTTCTGATTCTGTCCGGTAAGAGTGAGGTTGAGGCCTCGGCCAAAAAGATTGGTCCCTCTCTGATTTTCGAGAGACTGTGGAAAGATTTGAGGATCGGAAAGATCATCCGGGGAGTTCTGGAGAGCAGGAAGTATGAGTTCGATGTGGAGAGGGCCATCTTTCTGACCGTCCTTCATCGGCTCTTTGCATCTGGTTCTGACCGTTGCTGTGACAAGTGGTATCAGGATTATAGGATCGACGGGGTGGAGGATTTGTCCTTACATCATCTTTATCGGGCCATGGCGTTTCTGGGGGATGAGATTGGAGACCAGAAGGATAAAACGCCCTTTGCCCCTCGATGTACCAAAGATATGATTGAAGAGGCGATGTTTCATGAGCGTCGGGATCTCTTTGCTGGTCTTGACCTCGTCTTCTTTGATACGACCTCGATCTACTTTGAGGGAGAAGGGGGAGAGAGCTTGGGCGAAAGAGGGCACAGCAAGGATCATCGTTCGGATTTAAACCAGATGGTTGTGGGTGCCGTGCTGGATGATGAGGGCAAGCCCATTTGTTGCGAGATGTGGCCGGGCAACACGGCGGATGTCAAGACCTTGATTCCCGTGGTCGATCGGATCAGAAACCGTTTTCATATTGGGCGGTTCTGCGTGGTAGCGGATCGGGGAATGATTAGTAACGAGACCATCAGAGAGCTGGATCAGAGGAAGATCCCCTATATCCTGGGGGCACGGATGAGGAGGGTCAAGGAGATCCGGGAAGAGGTCCTGTCCCGGGCAGGACGGTACACAGAAGTCCATCCCGAGGGGCAATCCTCCAAAGATCCTTCTCCGCTCAAGGTCAAGGAAGTGTGGGTGGATAGCCATCGGTATATCCTATGCTTGAATGTGAAGCAGGCCCGTAAGGAGGCTTTGGATCGGCAGAGCATTGTCGACGCTTTGAAAGAACAGCTTAAGAAGAACCCTAGGGCTCTGATTGGTAATAAGGGATATCGGAGGTATCTGAAACTGGATCGGGATCATCTCCGCCTTAATCAGGAGAAGATTGATGAGGAAGAGAGGTTCGACGGGAAATGGGTTTTGAAGACGAATACCTCTTTATCCCCGGAGCAGGTGGCCCTCAAGTACAAGGAACTCTGGCAAGTGGAGCAGGTCTTCCGAGAGGTCAAGTCGGTTCTGGAAACACGCCCTGTCTTCCACAAGTGTGACGAGACCATCCGGGGCCATGTGTTCTGCAGCTTTCTTGCCCTTGTTCTGAGGAAAGAATTGGATCGACGTCTTGATCAGGCGGGCCGTTGTTTTGAATGGGCAGACATCAAACAAGATTTGAAATCGCTTCAGGAGATCATCATAATACAGGAGCATGGCAAGTCCCTGGCTGTCAGAAGTGAATGCAAAGGGACCTGCGGTCAGGTCTTTCAATCTGTTGGGGTTGTTATCCCTCCCACGATTCGGGAAATAGGATACGATACGAGTTTGTCAAAGAGCCATCTGTGGTGCCAAGAACTCTGAAGGCATTTCTATCTACTCGTAATTACAGAATATTATTTTTGCAGGTGTAGAAGATCAGTTAAGATAATGTAGCGCTCCCATTTATTGGGGGCGAAAATCACTGGTTGGGATATGAAGGATGCTGGGAAAAGATATCGTCTAACAGTATACCTTAGGAAGGAGTGCCTATCCATGGGCGAAGACTAATCAATGAGTGCAAACCTTATTCAAGAGGGTTGAAGATATCGAGTCCCTCTATGTTTTTAAAATCGTCTGCGTTTCTTGTTGCAAGTTTCAGTCTATTCAAAACTGCTGTTGCGGCAATCACCGCATCTGCGAGTTTTATCTTTGTTTTCCTTTTCAACTCAATTGCTTTGTTGGCAACGTCTTCGTCCAAGGGGAAGACATTTGCTGATTCAATCAGCCGCCTACATTTTTCGATACCTTCAGGTGTGTGTTTATCCCATCCGAGAAATTCAATTTTTGTAACAATGGAAATGTTAAAAACCCGTTGTGTAACAAGATTTTTAATGAAATCGATTGTGGTTGGTAAACCTATCGTATGGTAAATTAATTAAAATATTTGTGTCTACCAGATAATCAATCTTCGACATTACGTTCCCATTCTGCTCTCAATTT
>DYHU01000065.1:0-8368 GCA_020724025.1 Syntrophorhabdus sp.
TCGAATGGGATCAGTACAGGACCCATGTCTCGCAGTTCGAATTGGAGAAGTATCTGCCGATTTTATAGAAGGTTGCCTAGAAAATAAAAGTCTAACGGTAAGGGTAATCCCGCGTTTCGCGGGACCCGTATCGTTAATAAAAGGCTACGTTTATCGTCTCTTCATTCTTTACACGTAACCTTAACCTATAACCGAAACGGGCTTCGTAACCGTAACCCTTAGACTATCTCCAAGGACAAATAAATGTGAGGTTGATCAAAAAGGTGAAACAGAAGAAAGAAAAATTAGCCTGGAGAAAATACTTCGAAGATTTTTTACAGCGAAATCCCGGCTTGAAGGCCATAGAAGATCCGGAGAAACTCGAATACTATCGCAATGACCTCAATGTGGATCTTCCTCCTTTGATCCGGGACCTGATGCTCAGGAGCATGCCAGACCTGGTTCTTCAGCCCGCATCCGAAGAAGAGATATCGAATATTTTTGCATTTGCCCGTGAACATAAAATCCCATTAACCGTCAGGGGCGCTGGAACATGGGGATATGGCGGAGCCGTCCCCACCCGTGGAGGAATATTAATCGATCTCAGTCGAATGGATACCATTGAGGTCGATCCCGAAACTCTTCAATTAACCGTGGGGCCAGGGGCTCGTTTTGCCGATATCCATCGCGAGCTCGAATGCCATGGTTTCACCCTTCTCACCATGACATCCGGCAAGGGCGGAACCCTCGCAGGCTGGATGGCCACAGGTGGCATGGGATTCGGAACTTTTTATCACGGGCCGGTAAGAAATCAGGTGATCTCCCTTCGGGTCATCACACCTGACGGAAAAGTTCTAAATCTGAAGGCAGATGATCCTGAGATAAATCATTTCCTCTCAACAGAAGGTCAGATGGGAATCATCGTAAAAGCTATACTGAAGGTGGGACAGAAGCCTTCCAAATGGTTCCCATTTCTCATCCCTTTTGAAAAGACCTCTAATGCTTATGCCTTTGTGAGTCAACTTAGCCATCATCCATTGCTCAAGCCTCATGACCTTATTGTCTACCACAGCGAATTGATCCGGGTTCTTAAGGCACAGTCGAACGGGAGGCTGGCCATCGGGGATAAAAATCTCGTTCTCATCACCTTTGCTGATCAGGAACAGTCCCGTCTGTTTAAACTCTATCTTGATGAGGGTGGAATTCGAATGGCTGATGAAGAATCAGCCTATTTTCTCTGGGAGGAACGGTTCCTTCCGATGTCCATCAAATCCCTCGGCCCTTCTCTTCTGGCCACTGAGGTAATCCTGCCACTCGCTCAGGCGGCACACTATGAAGAAAAGATAAGCGAGTGGGGGAAGCGATTGGGCGTAAGATTCTACCCCTCCTCCCATCTCATCAATAAAGATCAGGTCCTATTTCTTGCCATGATCACTTCTGATCATCGGAAGGCCATCTTCTATATCGACCTCATGCTCGTCCCGATGATGGTGAGGCTGGCCATTCAGTTTTACCATGGAAAACCCTATGGCCTGGGGATATGGAACACGCCTTTTCTCCGCGATCTCTTCTCAGAAGAAGAGGTGAAAGAACTGGTTCGATATAAGAAGAAGGTGGATCCTCTGAGAATCCTCAACCCGGGGAAGTTTTTTACTGTTTCTGGAAGGCTGGGACCTCTCCAGAAAATGATCTTCCGTGCAGACATCTTTAACCTCGAACTTACTGCGATACAGTGGCTCCTTTTTAAACTTCTTTCTTTCATGCCGGAGAAGACACTCCGGCAGCAACTGCCAATTACTCCCCAGGGGCTTGAAGGGATTTCCAATGTTGTCCTCTCCTGTGCCCAGTGCGGAAATTGTGTCTCTCGATGTCCGGTCTACCGCGCGACAAGAGACGAAACCTTCACGGCCAGAGGCAAACTTCTCACAATAAAGAGGGCAATGGAAACGAAGAAGGTCGAGATGTCCAAAGTTTTGCCCCTCTACTTCTGCCTTCACTGCGGCCGCTGTGATGAAGAATGTCAGGTCAACCTAAAGCATCGCCAGCTTTACAATGACCTCGAAAAATATCTGTCCCGCACCATCGACTTCCCGATTCAGGAAGTGACCCGCTTCATCCAGGAGGTGGAAAATAGCCCGGAGTTCTACCGGTTCCTCGATGTGATTCGAACGGGTTTCGACCAGAAGATTCGTGAACAGCGGCAGACCTTCCCAAGATACCGTGTCCTCATCGACGAAGAACATTGTCTAAATTGCGGGACCTGTATCGATGCCTGCATGTACAGTGTCCGGAAGCGGAATGATCAAGATCCCCGTCTCGTGGTGATTGCTGATGAAGCCCTCTGCCGAGGCTGTGGGGCCTGCATGGAACGATGTCCCCAGATTGCAAAGAAACTGGCGGCCACCTCTGTGGAACTCCATCCTGACTATCTCAACATGGACGATCCGTACTGGAACAGCGAAGTCATCACCCACATCGACCTCGAGGCCACCACAGGAAAAATCCCTGTCTCGGGGACAGGTCAGGGAGATCCCCATCGTGGTTCTGGCAACGACTCCATTCGCTTCGGCCACTTCCACATTGTGGGCCCTGCCCAGAACCTTCTCTACGAAAGCTCTGCAGATGCCATTGCCATTCAATTAGGCCGGCGGCCCAAGTATCTAAAGTTCAATGGAGAAGAGATCGAGACACCGGCTCCCCGTCTCGTCACTCTAAGAACCCCCATTATCCTCGATCTCCTTCCCATGAGACTGTGTCACAAGTCAGTTCATGGTTCGACAGAGCCTGTCCTGAGCGAACCGTTCGTCCCTTCGAGAGCCTCAGGGCGAACGGTGAGGTGTGAGTCGACGGGCTCACCACGAACGGATCACGGCACATACAAAACCAATTACTTAGCCGTTCATCCTGAGCGTGTCGAAGGGCGAACGGCTAATTGCGACACAGTCTACATGGATGGAGGAGAGGATTTGCTGGATGCCATGTTAGGGGTCGCTGTTACCCTGGGGACCCGCATGACCCTCCGGCCGGAGGATTTTGAACGCCTGCGCGCCAGAATTGGAAATAGAACCCACTCCCTCATCCTCAGGCTGAGGCCTGATGATTTGGAAAAATGGCCAGGCGTGTTAAAAGATCCGGCGTTCGACCTCATTGAAATCGAAGTCGATGACACTGTTTTGGAACAGGGAGATGAGCTAAAAGATCTCGTTTCCGAATCGGCGGTCCTCTGCGCCGTATTAAACATTAAAAAGGAGGATGTCAGTGATGAGCTTTGGCCCTCCCCTTCCCTTCAGAAGAGGCTTGAATCTCTGATTCAATCACCATTCGATGTCCTCTGCCTCGCCTCTGATTACGATCCGGAAAAGGGCTATTACCCGACCACGGATGCAGTGCCGGCAGTCCATCGCTATCTGGTTGAGAAGAAGATCCGGCACCGGTTTTCCATCCTTGCGGCCGGTGGTATTCGCTCGGCCGCAGATTCACAGAAAACGATTCAACGGGGCGCCAATGGAATCAAGATCGACTGGCCGTCTCTTCTGGCGGCTGATCCGATGGCGTGGAAAAAGTTTCTGAGGGAAGAACCCATCCGCTTCTCTTACGATCGACCCGCACTGACAAAACGGGTGGTCAATCTGATCCGGGTCTGGAATGTTCAGATCATTGAGGTCCTGGGAGCCTCCGGGTTCAAGGATATTAAGAAGACAGTGGGTGAGGAGAACCGGCTCCTCATCTTCGATGACCTGGAGGAGAGGATTTATGACATCTTTAAAAGCCATCCCCGGCTTGAGCAAAACATCCGTTGCAATCAGGCTCGTATTCAAAGAGAAGGGGATGACCTGGGATGGCGCTACAGTCAGTTAAAGAGCATGATTAAGCCTGCTTCCCATCCACATCGATTCTACGACTGTGACCTCAAACCCTCCTGCTATCGCATCTTCGATCGCGATCATGTCTGGCCGGCCTCCCTCATCGGGTCGGTGGGCCGTATGGCCGGTGGCGATCGGGAAACCTCACTGCTTGGCCATGCCGAGGAGCGCGGAAATCTCGGGGATGGTTTCGATTTCATTCATATTCAATTCCTGCAAAACCCTGATGCCATTTCAGAGGAGAAGCTCAATGAGGTATCGACCGGCCTTCAGCTCTCTCCCCAGTTGCGGCTCAAGTCACCCTTCATCGGGGCTGGAATGTCAATTGGCTCCATTGGTCCGGGGACCTGGCGCTCCCGTGTCCTGGCCACACGCAGTCTCGGCACCCAGATGGATACGGGTGAGGGAGGATATCCCACGGTCTTTCTCCTCGACTCGAAGTGGAACCCTCTCGACCTAACCGATCAACAGGTGACTCTCATCTCTCAGGTGATGGAAGAGAGAAAGCTCGTTCCGATAGAGGAACTGATCAAACGATTGCAAGAAGAAAGGGAAGAGCTTCCTGAATATGAAGAGCTACTGGGGGCCCTGAGAAAATATTCACCTTCCATGCAGGTTCAGTATGTCCCCATCGTTACGCCCGAAGACGAACCTTATGTCTCCACACAGCTCAAGACAGGATTGTTCGGTGTGACAAAGGAGACCATCCGGCGTGCTCCCCGCGTCGTCATCGCTTACAGCCAGGGTGCCAAACAGGGTGTTGGAGGCCACCTGTTAGGGAGAAAAGTATTTGGCCTGGTCTCCAGGTTGAGGGGAGTGGCCGAAGGGGTCAGTCTCATCTCTCCCTTCCCCTTCCATAATTGTTATTCGATTGAGGATGTGAAGGCATTTATCGATGCGGTGCGCATGATCAACCGCCGCACGACCATCTGTATCAAGGTTTCACCATCGCCTGATATCGAATTCATCGTCTCCGGCCTTGCCCGCATCGCAAAGGATAACGGGATGGTCATCGAGGTCTGGCTGGACGGACCCCGCGGAGGGACCGGCGCGGCCCCGGACATCATCAAGGGCCAGATGGGAATGCACATGGAGTACGCAATCCCTATCTGTCACGAAAAATTGATGGACGACGGTCTGAGAGATCATGTCGTCTTCATGGGAAGCGGCGGATTCCGCACCTGGGGGGATGTGATCAAAGGGATCGCCCTGGGACTCGACGGAGTGGTTCTGGGCACAGCAGACCTTGTGGCCATCGGTTGCGTTCGGGACAGAAACTGTGAGTCAGGGTGCCGCAGTGGCATCTCTACGATTGAACCAAAGATGCAGTTGTTACGCAATGTGGAATTGAATGCCCAGCAGATCATTAACTTCCGTGCGATCCTCCAGGCTCAAACCGCCAGAGCGCTGGCCTCCCTGGGCATGAAAGACATTCGGGAACTCCGGGGCCGATATGACTGTATCAGGTGGCCTCTGCTTGAGGAAAGAGTTCAGAACCGTCGCCGCCGCAGGGAAGAAGTTTCGTTGGCTGAATCTCCACTAAAACGGGGACCCAAAGAGATTCGCCATTTACACCCCCCTCTTGTTGAATCTCCACCACCTCCCTCGGATTGCGGGGTTGCGGCCATTGTATCGAACCATTTCATCCCGAGCCATGTAATGGACCTGATGCTCGATCGCATGGCAAACCGGGGGATGGATGGCGTGGGCATCTGGAAGGGAGGATGCTATCCCCTCCACATGGACCACTATGCCCTTCATGTGCTGGTGAAGGGTGTCTTGCAATTGCAAGTTGAGCAGGAATATGAGAACAGAAAACCCGATATAGACCCTGAGGAAATTCGACGAAGGGCAAGACAGGCGACTCTGACCATGCGCCAGCGTATCCTGCATGAAATCGTGGACCGCTATTTCAAAGGGCTTGAAGTGGATGTGTTCGATGGCGATCTCGAGAAATGCCGTATCCCGTACCGGCTCGATGCAGAAGGACATGAAAAGGATTTCCGGCTGTACGGCGAGAAGGATCCCGGAGATGTTTTCCGATTCTTCGTCCGTGTCCGTAAAGATGAGCTGCACTGTTTTATAGAGGAGCAACTCCTGCATGACCCGATCTGGCCGCCCCTCCAGATGCGTTACCAGAACTTGACCATTAAAAATTACCGGGAGAATACGGAATTTTTGCAGGAGGCCGAGGATGAATACATCTACCGGCTCAGCCGCAGGATCACAAAAGAAAATTACGTGGATCATCAACAGAAGAAGGTGGCGGTGCTCTCCTGCGGAAAGAATTCCGGCTGCTGGAAGAGCGATGGTTCGCATATCCCCTGGGAGCTTCCCGATGCTCCGGTCAATGTCATCCATCGCCGCCTGGCCACCGGCTCTGTCGTGGACCAGATGAACTCCCATCCCTTTGCCGAGTTGCACACTGCCTTAACGCATAATGGAGAAACGACCAATTATCGCACAATGCTGAACCGAGTCTCCCAATGCAACCTGACACCGCTGGCTCAAACCGACACCGCCGTGGCCTCCCTCAAACTCCACCTGCTCAGCCAGTATCTCCATTATCCGTTTGATGGACTGGTCGAATCCTTCTCTCCGACCACAGGATGGAACCTGACTCAATTATCCCCTGAGGTCAGAAAGCGGTTTGAACGCGTGCAAGAGGTGGAATTGGAGAGCGCTCCGGATGGCCCCTATCAATACCTCTGCGGCCGAATCGACCCCTATCGCAGGGTGATCGAACGGCTGGATATCATCGATCCTTCCCTGCTTAGGCCCAATGTGGCCATGCTTTATGATGATGGAGAAAATTTCGTCAGCATCATCTGTTCCGAGAAACAGGGGAGCGATGCCGGGCTGCAGGAACTCTATCGCTTGGGATTGATCAAAAGCACGGTTGCTCCGATAACCTTCACGGTCAACCCCGGCATGGTGAGCAGGGTCTTCTATGATGAGAAGGGAAGGATCACAGGTCATGAGGTGCTGGACAAATTTGGCCAGAAAATAAATATCCCTCATGGGATGTTTCCGTCACCAGGTATACATAACCAACAAACCGTGGAAATTGGGAATCCCCCCTTTCCCCCCTTTAGTCTCCGACCCAGCCTCCGGCTCAGAAGAGCCTCTGGCTCGGAGAGAGCGGTCTCTGACCCAGAGGGCAAAGGGGGGTTGGGGGGATTTGTCCGTGATCGCCTGCCCAAATTGAATTTCGGTGAATTCAAAGCAACACTGGAGAGGGTGACGAAGAACCTGCCTTCTCTGCAAGCGGTTGAGGAGCTGACTAAAATTCATGATCACCTGGCCGGCTGGGATACCGGAGAAAAAGACAGGGGGGCTTTAATTCATACTGTTCGCGAAGAGATCAATTCATTGCTGGATCACGTCAATGGTGAAAGCGAAATGACCCGTGTCACCATTGCGAATGCCGGAAAGCTGACAGAACCAAAGGACACAAAACAGGTTTTGGTTGTAGACGCCCGTGGATATTTGCCTGAAGGAGTCGACCCCCTGAAGGTCCTGAGCTGCTTTCTCGATCATGCTCATCGAATGGGGTGGCGAAAATTTATTGTTTACAGGGCGGAAGGCCAGCGAGGGATCGGAATGGGAATGGGTTCCGGCAATACCCCCGACACGGTCTTGGATGTATATGGAAGCCCCGGAGAGTATTTAGGCGCTTTTAATATGGGCGCACTGGTGCGTGTCCATGGAGATGCACAGAATTTTACGGGGATGGTGATGCATTCGGGTACCCTTCAAATTCATGGGGATGTGGGCAAGGTAACAGGATATTCTGCAAAGGGAGGAACGTTCAATATTCTCGGCAATGTGGTGGACCGGGGATGGGTCTGTGCGGTGAGCGACCCGCGGGGTCCTGGACTGCAGGTCAATATCGTGGGCACTGCCTATGAACATCTCTGTCAGGCTTTGATGGGAGGTTCGGTCATCATGTTAGGACTCTTCCAGGGGAATGACGGAATCCTCCATCGAATGCAATCTCCATACAACGGAGCAAAGATCTTGGCCGGGGCTTCTGCCGGGGAGATCATCTTCTACGACCCCCAAAACAGACTAAAAGAGGCCCAATACGGGAGTGGTATGGCAAAGCCCATAGACAACGGGAAATGGGATGAGATGATGGAGCGCCTTATCCATCTGGAAAAGATTTTCGGCCTCGGTATCTCCAGGGAGAACAGTCATCTCACCGTCTGTATCGACAGACAACCGCAGAACATGACGCCTCGGGATTTTAAATGGATTCTCCCAAAAGGAGAGCTGGAGGGCTACCATTAAAGGACCATTGCAAAATGAACAATGACCAATTAGCAATTAGAATTAAAGGTCTATATATCATTGCTAATTTTGAAATGCTAATTTTTCAATTTGCACTGATTTGCAAGAAATATGGGCAGGGGGCGAACCTGGTATCGGCGGACACATCCCCGGGGATAAAGTAGTCGAGGACATCTCGAAGACGAGAATGTTTCCCAAGGGCATGGATGCCCTCTCCCCTGCCCCTCTATTTG
>DYHU01000065.1:8468-14421 GCA_020724025.1 Syntrophorhabdus sp.
AAGACGAGAATGTTTCCCAAGGGCATGGATGCCCTCTCCCCTGCCCCTCTATTTGTTAGAAGACCTTAGAATGCTTATCCATGGCTATTTGGCTCCAAACCCATGGGGAGGAGGTGGTCTTCTTTGGACGACACTCCCATTCTGAAACTGGTCATCTCTTCAAAGAAGGAAACCCCTGAGGTTCAATCCCCTTTGAATCCTCTGGCTCGCTTTAAGGGGCTGATCCTGAATCTCACAGAAAATGCGCTGGAATGCTTGAATCAAATCTCCCGTAAGGAGATGGAAAAGAACCCTCCCTCGCCAACTCTGATGGAGGAGTACTTCCTCCTACATCACTACCTCGATTTCATCAGAAGGATCTGTAAAGGCAAACCAGAATAATTTTACACCAGAATAATTTTATCTTGAAATATCGAAAAAGAATTGGTAGGATAATATAAAAAGAGAGGGAGGTGAGGGTTTATGGCAGTCAGGATCATCATCGACCGGAAGGTGAAGAAGGGGAAGGAAGCGGAGTTTGCAAAACTGCTCAGGGAGTTGAGGCTAAAGGCGGTTCCCTCCAAGGGGTACATTTCGGGTGAGACGCTTCGCTCACTGAATGACCATTCCAATTTTATTGTCATCACCACGTGGCAGAGCGTTGACGAATGGAAGGCATGGGAAAAGAATCCGGAAAGGAAGAAGGTTCAGGCAAAGATCGAAAAACTGATGGCCAGACCGACCAAGACAAAAGTTTACGTCCATGCCTGATCCGGGTTTCATGAGATTTCCGAAAACGTCCTGAAATCACTGCAATCGAGGGTGGTTAGTGGTTTTTCATCTCTCTTCAGGGAATCTTGACAACTGAAATCGGGCATGTTAATAAGATAAAAATTTTTAAGAAAGTGATTATGGCCAAACGGGTAAGAGCTCAATCAAAGACCCTCGATCCCTTTCAACGGGGATCGGGGGTCTTTTTTTATGTTAAGATTTGAATAATCCCCCCTCGCCCCCTTTAACAAAGGGGGGTTGGGAGGATTTAAATGGATGAATTAAATGAAACATTCTCAGAAAGCCATATTAGCCCTTGAAGACGGGACTGTATTCGAGGGAAGATCGTTCGGTTTTCCTGGTGAGAAGGCAGGTGAACTCGTCTTCAATACGAGCATGACAGGTTATCAGGAGATCCTGACCGATCCTTCCTATAAGGGCCAGATTGTGATTATGACCTATCCCCTCATCGGTAATTATGGGATCAATGAGGCCGATACCGAATCCTGGGACCCTAAAGTGGAAGGTTTTGTCATCAAAGAGAACAGCTCCCTCTTCAGCAACTGGCGCGCAGATCGATCCCTCTCCGAATATCTGATCGCTCATCGCATCATCGGAGTCGAGGGAATGGATACAAGAGCCCTCACCAAACATATCCGAGAAAAGGGAGCCATGAAAGCCATCCTCTCAACCGAAGACCTTCATCAGGATCGCCTCATCGAAAAGGCAATGGCTTCGCCAGGAATGATCGGACGGGATCTGGTAAGAGAAGTCACCTGTGAGAATCCTTATCAATGGACAGAGAGGATTGACTCGGAATTCTCTCTTTACAGCGAGCCGCCTTCCACTTTCCACTTTCAGCCCAAGGTGGTCGTCATGGATTACGGTGTAAAGTTTAATATCCTCCGCTCCCTTCGGGAGTGGGGATGTGAGATAACTGTCCTGCCTGCCTCTACCTCGGCGGAATCGATTCTTTCTTATCAACCCGATGGAATCCTCCTGTCCAACGGGCCGGGCGACCCGGAAGGCGTTCCCTATGCCATAGAGACCGTCCGGAAGCTCATCGGTAAAAAACCGATCTTTGGCATCTGCCTGGGACATCAGCTCTTAGGATTGGCCTTAGGTGGAAAGACATTTAAATTGAAGTTCGGCCACCGGGGAGCCAATCAGCCGGTCAAAGATCTGAAGACCGGAAAGGTGGCCATCACCACGCAGAACCACGGGTTCTCTGTGGACCCCGATTCTCTCAATTTGGAAGAGATCGAATTGACACAGATCAACCTCAATGACCGGACTCTGGAAGGGATGAGACACAGAAAGTTGCCGGTCTTTTCGGTGCAATATCATCCCGAAGCCTCCCCCGGCCCTCAGGACACCCAGAGCCTCTTCAGAGAATTTGTAAGGATGATGGAGTTGGATTCCCCCCTCACCCCATCCCTCTCCCCTCGGGGGAGAGGGGAAGGGTGAGGGGCATTTGGACCATTGTAATTGCATGTAAAATAACTCCCCAAAAATCTCCTCCCCCCTTGCGGGGGAGGATGAAGGTGGGGGGTAATCATAAGCCACCTGGTCACCCCCACCCTACCCCTCCCCCCTGCCTTCGCCGAAGCGGCTTCGCGCAGGCAGGCATCGAAGGGGGAGGGAAGTTCTTATTATTTTCATGGTTCGTGAGTGATAAGCTTATCATGTAAATTTATTTGGGATTTGGAAATTGGTTATTGGGATTTAATTTGGGTTGATTGACATGCCTAAACGAACCGACATCAAAAGAATATTGATCATCGGATCCGGTCCTATCGTCATCGGTCAGGCCTGCGAATTCGACTATTCCGGCACTCAGGCCTGCAAAGCCTTAAAAGAGGAAGGTTTTGAGGTGATGTTGGTCAACTCCAATCCCGCAACCATCATGACCGACCCTGAGATGGCTGACCGCATCTATATTGAACCGATCACCCCTGATATCATTGAGAAGATCATTAAGCGGGAGAGACCGGATGCCCTGCTCCCCACCCTGGGCGGCCAGACCGGCCTCAATGTCTCCGTGGCTCTCTATGAGGCGGGAACCCTCGAAAAATATCATGTTCAGATGATCGGGGCCAAATACGAGGCGATCAAAAAAGGAGAGGATCGGAAACTCTTCAAGGAGTCGATGAAGAAGATCGGTCTTGACCTCCCGAGAAGCGGACTGGCCTACTCTATGCCTGAAGCCATGGAGGTGGCAAAAGAGATCGGCTTCCCCTTGATCATCAGGCCCAGTTTCACACTGGGCGGCACCGGAGGGGGCGTCGCCTATAACATCCAGGAATTTGAAGAGATGGCCGGCCGGGGGCTCGAATGGAGCATGATCGGGGAGATTCTGATCGAAGAGTCTGTCCTCGGCTGGAAGGAGTATGAACTGGAGGTCATGAGGGATCTCAACGATAATGTCGTCATCATCTGTTCCATTGAGAACTTCGACCCCATGGGCATCCACACCGGAGACAGCATCACCGTGGCCCCTGCTCAGACGCTGACGGATAAAGAGTATCAGAGGATGAGGAATGCGGCGATCCGCGTGATCCGGGAGATCGGCGTAGAGACCGGAGGCTCCAACATCCAGTTTGCCGTCCGTCCCGAAGATGGCCGGATGGTCATCATCGAAATGAACCCGCGGGTTTCCCGGTCCTCTGCATTGGCCTCCAAAGCCACGGGATTCCCCATTGCCAAGATTGCCGCCAAATTGGCGGTGGGATATACGCTCGATGAGATTCCGAATGACATCACCCAAAAGACACCCGCTTCCTTTGAGCCGACGATCGACTACTGCGTCGTGAAAATCCCCCGGTTTACTTTTGAAAAATTCCCGGACGCTGACCCCACGCTCACCGTCTCGATGAAATCGGTCGGTGAAACCATGGCGATTGGCAGGACCTTCAAAGAGGCCCTTCAAAAAGGGCTTCGGTCTCTGGAGATCGGAAGGTTCGGCCTGGGCGCAGACGGAAAAGATAAGATTTTTCCGGACGAGATCACAGACGATCCCACCCGTTCCCAGACCCTCATGCAGATAAAGGAAAAGCTTCTCACGCCCAATGCGGAAAGGCCCTTCTATCTCAGGTACGCCTTTCTCATGGGGATGAACACCGAAGAGATTTATGACCTGACCAGGATCGATCCCTGGTTCCTCTCCAATATCCGTGAGATCGTCGATCTTGAGAAAGAGATTCGCTCCTATGGAACAAAGATGAGGGACCTTGAACTCTGGCAGAAGACCCGCACACCTGATCAGCTTCGTATCCCTGATCAACTCTTAAGGCGGGCAAAGGAATTCGGATTCTCCGATGTCCAGTTAGGACACCTCCTCGGTTTCGATGAAAATACGATCCGGAAAATGAGGAAAGAGAAGTCCATTCTCCCCGTCTATAAACTGGTCGATACCTGTGGTGCGGAGTTTGAAGCCTACACTCCCTATTATTACTCCACTTACGAAACGGAGAATGAGGCAAAAGCCTCCTCGAGGAAGAAAATTATGATCCTCGGCAGTGGCCCCAACCGGATCGGCCAGGGAGTCGAGTTCGATTACTGTTGCGTCCACGCCTCCTTTGCCCTGAAGGAGCTGGGCTATGAGACGATCATGGTCAACTCCAACCCGGAGACCGTTTCAACCGACTACGATACCTCTGACAAACTCTACTTCGAACCCCTTACCCTTGAGGACGTCCTTCACATCGTCGATGTGGAGAAACCCGATGGGGTGATCGTCCAGTTCGGAGGCCAGACTCCCCTCAATCTTGCTGTTCCTCTGGAGAAGGCAGGCGCAAAGATCATCGGAACAAGCCCTGAAAATATCGATCGGGCTGAGGACCGGAAACGTTTTCAGGTCCTCCTCAATAAACTCCGTCTCGTCCAGCCTCCGAATGGCACAGCGACCTCCTTCGAGGAGGCGAGGAGGGTCGCCGAGGAGATCGGTTATCCGGTGGTCGTGAGGCCCTCTTATGTCTTGGGCGGAAGGGCGATGGAGATCGTCTATGATGAAACCTCCCTTGAGCGTTTTGTCCACCGGGCCGTGGAGGCCTCTTCCACGCATCCCATCCTGATCGATAAATTCCTCGAGGATGCGATCGAGATCGATGTCGATGCCGTCTCAGATGGAACCACCTCTATCATCGCGGGGATCATGGAACATATTGAAGCCGCAGGGATCCATTCCGGTGACAGCGCCTGCGTCACCCCTCCTTACTCTCTGAGCGATGAGCTGATCGAACAGTTGAAACAGAATACCTATGCCCTTGCCAGGGAACTCCAGGTCGTGGGCTTGATGAATATCCAGTATGCCATCAAGAACGATGTGATCTTTATCCTGGAGGTCAACCCCAGGGCCTCAAGAACGATTCCCTTCATCAGCAAGGCCACGGGAATTCCGTGGGCCAAGGTGGCCGCCAAGGTGATGACCGGAAAGAGACTTCAGGAACTCGGCATTGAGAGAGAAGTGGAGATTCGTCATATCGCTGTCAAGGAGTCGGTTTTTCCGTTTAAGCGATTTTACGGGGTCGATACGGTTCTGGGCCCGGAGATGAAATCGACGGGAGAGGTGATGGGAATCGATACCGATTTCGGAGTGGCCTTTGCCAAGTCCCAGATTTCAGCCGGCACCTCCATCCCCTTAAAGGGCAGGGTCTTCATCAGCGTGATGAATAAGGACAAGCGGTCCATCGTCTTTGTCGCCAAGAAACTGGCTGATCTCGGATTCGAACTCGTGGCGACCAAAGGAACGGCCAAAGTCCTGGCGAACAATGGCATTCCGGTTCAAACCGTATTCAAGGTCGGCGAAGGGAGACCCGATATTGTGGACCGGATGAAAAATGGAGAGATCCAGCTCGTCATCAATACCCCGAGCGGGAAGAAACCCAAGGTGGATGAAGTGGCCATCCGAAGTCAGGCGGTAGCCCATAACATCCCTATCATTACCACCCTCTCCGGCGCTGAAGCGGTGGTCAATGGCATTGAATCCCTTCTCAAAAAGGGGATGTCGGTCAATTCGATCCAGGAATACCATCAGAACATTATGCTATGAGGTAAATTGAGCGATTCTTAATACTATTTTTAAAGATAAACCCTTCTGGATTCCCGTTTTCACGGGAATGACATTTTCATTCGTTGAGTGATAGTCGTCTGCGGAAGCAGGAATCCAGTATCTTTGATATAATTCATAAAAAAATCGCTCAAT
>DYHU01000066.1 GCA_020724025.1 Syntrophorhabdus sp.
ACAACATTAAACTTAACCCTTGTGTCCAGCGCCCCCACTTATGGGTAAGGATCAGCTTTGGAAAAGGGAGGTTGGGAGGGATTTTATAAAGCATTTTTCAAAGCGCTAAAGTGTTACTCCACTCAGGTAATTTAGAACACGAATCTCATAGGAACAGTTTAACTTTCTTCCACTTCGCGGATGAAAGAGCTCCGCTTCGAAATAGGAGCTGTAAACGAATTTCTCCGTCAGGATGGGGATGGTTCCGGAGAAGATCGCTGTTCCGTCGAGGTTCTTATCATCCGATTTATTCTTAACGAAACTCATCAGGTCTTCAGGGGTCATCATGGTCGAAAGCAAAGCCTCCTGATACAGAACCTTTTGGCCTTCTTCATTTTTCACCCAGCTTCTCAGGATGATCTCATCCCAATCCCCCCTGATCTCTTTCAGCCGCCAGAGGCGGTCGGACATGATGTTTGGGCAGACCTGCTTCGACTTGATAATGCTGACCGATTCTAACTCCCTGTCTGTGTGATCGCTTCCGACCCCGACATAAACCTCCTCTCCGGAGCAGAGAAGAACGTACTCCGCCTCACCGGATGTCCTCTCGCCGATCACCTCTATCTCGTGAACAAAATAGACCAATTGAGTGATCATTTCGTAGGCAGTGGGCGTCGATTCCGGAGCCGGGACCCCTTCCCTCTTCAGCTCCTCAATATGCTTTCTCACCTTCTCCTGGTTTCTTCCCGTATAACCTGCGTTGACCATCCGCCTCATTTCAAAACGAATCTCTTCTTCCCGGTCATTCGTTTCAATGGTAAGCTTCATTCTTTTCAAAGGAGCCTCCTTCTAAATTCTTTGTAATCCTTCATGACGGGGGTGTCACCCTCGAACCATGAAAATTTGCAAGTATTATCCTCCCCCTTGATGGGGGAGGATTGAGGTGGGGGTGAATAGGGTTTCTTTCCCCTCACCCCCACCCTCTCCCACCTGGGGAGAGGGAGTTAATTGATGGCATTTTCTATATGACTATTTATAATACCTGATCTCAAAGGTGATACATCCCCTCGGGACCTCATAGGGGCCATGTTTCATTCCCGGCGGCCGGCAGGCATAAAATCCGCGGGAGAAAGTCTTCTTCTTGGCGAGGTCGATCAACTCGCCTTCGACGATGTAAACCTCTTCCCAGAAATCGTGCGTCAGGGTCTGAGCCGTTCTAATCCCCGGAGGGAATTTTAACAGGCGGGTGTAGGATTTGGTTTCAGGGTCCAGGCTGAGAATCTTCTCTTTGATGCCAAGGGTATCTCCCTCCACGGGCCTCCATTCATATTCGGTATCGACATCGATGAATTCAATCTCCGGTTTCGCCATTTCCCTCCTCCTGCTTTTTATAAATTACCTGGATCTAAATTGAGCGATTTTCATAAATATAATCGTAGGGCAACCCTTTAGGGTTGCTTCTAATGCCTGCCTGCGGTAGGCAGGCAAGGCTGAAGCCTTGCCCTTTTATGAATCACACAATGGGTGCTTTTAAAACGCCGGGTAAAGCTTATGTCTACATGGTTTTTCAAAAAGAATCGCTCAATTTAGATTGGATTAACGGTTACAGGTTTTTTAACCTCAACCTCAACCTCAACCTTAACCTCAACACTCTTCTATTAAGGTTTTTCATTCGTCAGGTTGTTTTTCATCATCTCACCAAGGATCTTTGACCGCTCGGTCGCTACCTCGACCGCATTGATCAGAGTCGTCCTCAGCCCGCCCTGCTCCAGGGTGTGGAGACCAGCGATGGCCGTCCCTCCCGGCGAGGTCACCATATCTTTCAGTCTTCCCGGATGCTCCCCCGTCTCGATCAACATCTTCGCCGCACCCAGAACGGTTTGAGAAGATAGGATCAGGGCATCACTTCTTGAAAGTCCCACCTTGACCCCTGCATCCGCAAGAGCATCGATGATGAGAAAAATGTAGGCGGGGCCGCTCCCGCTCAAACCGGTCACCGCATCGAGAAGGTATTCTTCGATGATGATCGATTTCCCCACGGAATCGAAGATCGTCTTCGCCATCATCAAGTCCTCTTTCGAGGCATGCCTTCCTCCGGCAACGGCTGAAACTCCCTCCCGGACGGAAACACAAATATTGGGCATCACCCGGATCAGTTTCAGTTCCTTTCGGGCGCAGGATTCGATCGCATCGAGCGGCACCCCGGCTGCAATCGAGATGATCAGTTTCGAGAGATCGAGATGTTTGGCCACCTCCTCCACCACTTGCTTCATGATCTGGGGTTTCACGGCGAGGACGATAATATCGGATTGTTTCACCACCTCCGAGTTATGGGA
The DNA here is from genome assembly GCA_020724025.1 of Syntrophorhabdus sp. Next base: position 2,316 of record DYHU01000066.1, read on the forward strand.
GGTCCCTCTCACCCCGTATTGTTCCCGGATCGCCTTCAGCCTCTCGGGCCTGACATCCGAGCACAGGATCTGTTCCGGCCGACAGAGATGGCCATGAAGGAGCCCATGGATCAGGGCTTCTCCCATATTGCCCGACCCCATAAACCCGACCTGTTTATTCCTCAACATTGTCTCTCCTCCTTAATGGGTAAAGATTTTTGTGGCAAAGGGATAGAAAGTTATGGTAAATATGAAGAAACATAAAACTGAAATGGAAGCCTGTCAAGAATTAAATCAGAGGTAACAATTTAGCGTTTTGAAAAATCCTTTTTCACCGTTCCCGAAAAAGCCGGGGATTCGGATTCATCAGGCGGGACATTCCTGTCCCGCCTGATGAAACAGATTTCAAAAAAGATTGCAGAGATTTTAGGGCTTCTTCAGAAATCTCAAAAGGAAGGAGGTCGAGACGATGTTTAAAAAAATTCTGTTCTGTACCGATTTCTCCGAAAATTCTCATTATGCCTTCACCTACGCCCTTCATCTGGCTAAAACCCACCGATCCAAACTTTTAATCCTCCATGTTTTACATGAGCCGCTTCATTCCGAACGACTCACCATGTACCTTTCCAAGGAAAAACTGGAGGAGTTAAGGGCTTCGCAGAAGGAGGACGTCAATAAGGAAATCAAAATCAACTACCTTCAGAAAATGAAGGGGTTTGACGATTACCAGGTGCTCCTTAAAGAGGGGGAGCCTTTCCTGGAGATCCTTCAGACGGTGAAAAAAGAGTCGGTTCATCTTATCGTCATGGGGACTCACGGAAGGACAGGACTGGATCATATCCTCTTCGGCAGCACTGCGGAGAGGGTGGTGAGGAAAGCATCCTGTCCGGTCATGACCATCCGGCTCCCCGGCAAAAAATTTACAATGCCGTAAATCCCCTTTCTCCCCCTTTACTAAAGGGGGGCTGGGAGGGGTTGTTGTGGGGAATCATGTTCCAGTATATCGTCATAGAGGGGCCGATCGGCGTAGGCAAAACGAGCCTGACCAGACTCCTGGCAAAAGAGTTTAATGCCCGATTGATCCTGGAGAAGCCGGAGGAAAATCCTTTTCTTCCCCAGTTCTATTGGGATAGGAAGAAGTATGCCTTTCAGACCCAGATTTTCTTCCTGCTAAACCGTTTCCAGCAGCAGAGGGAGATTGCCCAGTTCGACCTCTTCAATCAGATCACCTTGAGCGACTATCTCTTCGCCAAAGACCGGATCTTTGCCTCCATGAATCTGGACGACCACGAGTTGGCCCTTTATGAACAGATCTATAGCCTTCTCAATGGACAGATCCCCACCCCGGATCTGGTCATCTTTCTTCAGGCAAAGCCTGAGGTCCTGCATCACCGGATCAAATCGAGAAATATCACTTATGAGAAGGATGTGGATTTGGAATACCTCAAGACATTGACGGAAGCATACAACTACTACTTCTTCCACTATGACCAGGGCCCCCTGCTGGTGGTCGATACGAGCGAGATCGATTTTGTGAACCGAAAAGAGGACTTCGCTCAACTGGTGCGGGAGATCAAGCAGATGAAGAAGGGAACCTGGTATTTCATCCCGATGAAATCCAAATAATGAGAAGCACCAAATCCCAAGCACCAATATCCAAATAATCACCAAAATCTCAATGACCGAAATTCGAAAATAAGGTCCTTTGGGTTTTTTGTTTGGGTATTGGTCCATTGGAATTTATTTGGTCCCGCCCGGGCGGGATTGGGCTTTTGGTTATTGGAATTTAATTCTTCACCGAATTTTAATCCCAATGGAACCTATTCTCTTGCACTTGATGGTCCAGAAGTCTCTTTGGGTGCTTCCTTGGGTGCAGCCTTTTCAGGTTTTTTCGCCGCCTCCTTCACTGCCTCCTTTGGCGTGGAAGAAGGCAGAAGCCCTTTTGCGCGGAGCTTTTTTCTTTCCTTCTTCCGTTTTCGCCTTCTCGCTAATGTCCAATCCTTTTCCCGTCTTGGCATAGATCCTCCTTGTCTAAATTGCGGATTGTAGATTGCGGAATTCGGAATTAAAACCTGAAATTTTAAATCCGCAATCCGCATTCCGAAATCCGAATTAATTTTATGAACATCGGGGCAACCGGCACAAACGGCTGATCTCCTCCATGGCTTTCTCAGTGAGGGAGACGGAATCGGACTCTCCCTCCGCAAAAAGAGGGGAGCCAATGCAAATCTCCACCCGTCTCCTCCACCCCTTCCTCTCTCCGTAGCGGATCCCAACTGGAATGAAAGGAATTTTATCTTTTAATTCTTCCTGAAATTTCAGGATCATTTGAAGAAGCCGGCTTTTGCCAGCGCCCACCTCGTTTCGAAAATAGGTGCCCTCTGGAAAGATGACGATCTTTCCCTTTGCTCTTAGCAAGGCGATGATCTTTTTGAAGGAGTCCAGGGTGCGGATGGACTGTTCCCGATCCACAGGAATCGCCCCCGCAAGGGAAAGATAATGCCGGATCAGGGGATATCGGAAAAGCTCCTTCTTGGCTACGAAGTAGAGCAGGGGATGGAAGGCGAGGCTCACCAGAGGAATATCCGTCCAGTACTGATGCTTCGGAAGAATAATGACAGGACCCTGATCCGGAAAAGATCCTTTTCCCTCCGTCTCGATTTTGTAGAAAACGGAAAAGACCAGTTTGGCAATCCATTTGGTCACAGCGTAGACAAAAGGGTTTCTTTTCATCCTTGTTTTGCTATGCGCAGAGCACTTTGCGTTTAGCGTTTTTCTATTTTGATGGTCTCGTAAAAAGTATGAAAAGGTTATTTTCTGTCATTCCTGTCCCGTAACAAAGTACGGGATAAACTCCAGCAGGAGTCCAGAACTACTTGAATTCCCCTGGATTCCCGTTTTCACGGGAATGACGACTTTTTACGAATTCATCTATTTTAGTAGGAATCCAAAAGGTCTTCTTTGGGAATTTCCGGGGGAATCTCGACCTTCAGCCACTCCTTCTTGGCCCGTTCGGCAGCAGCCATCCCGGCCTTCAAGGCATCGCGATTCAACTTCTCTGTCCCCTTGGGCACCCGCGCCAGAACTGCCGCCTCCACTGCTTTCGACGAAACGATGGGAGTGAGTTGAGAGAGGGCGCCGAGAGCCACGATGTTGGCCACCATCTCCCTTTTAAATTTCTCTCTCGCAATTCGAGTAAAAGGAATCTGAAGGGCCCTCGGGTTAGGAACCTGTGTGACAAAGGTCGAATCAACGATGAGGAGGCCTTCCGGATTGAGGTCCGGATAAAAATCATCGCACGATTTCTGGTTCATCACCAGAAGAAGATCGGGCTTCATCGCCTTGGGGTAGTCGATCTCCTCCTCGCTGACGATCACCTCTGATTTGCTCGACCCCCCTCTTGCCTCCGGGCCATAGCTCTGAGTCTGGGCGACGAATTTGTGATCGTAAATCCCGATCGCTTCAGCCAGGATGATTCCCATCAGGATAATCCCCTGCCCTCCTGACCCGCCTAAACGTATTTCAAACCGGGAACCCATCTCTCTTCTCTCCCAAGTCCATCTAAAAACCTTGTCCAAAAAGGTTTTGTTTGAAATTTAGAATTTGGGTAATTGGAATTTATTTGGTGCCTGGATTTTATATTTCTCCCCATCTCCCTATCCCCCCATCTCCTTATCTCTTTATTCCCTGTCTCCCCATCTCCTTATCTCCCCATCGCTTCTTTAGCCCGCTCCTGAATTTTTTCGTATTCATCCTGATAGACCGGAAGCTCCTTATCGACCAGCACGCCAATCACCATCTTATCCTTCAGTTCCTCCGGTTTCATCTTGGCCGCCTTCTCCACGGTGACGGCCTGGTCTCTCTGCTGTTCCATCATCTCGACCGCCGTTCCAAGACGGTTCTGTCTGCCGTACTGGGTATGGCAGTGAGAAATCACCTCCACCACTGAAAACCCCTTTTTCAGAAATGCCTTCTCCATCAAGCTGTCCAGGAGTCTGGCGTGGTAAACGGTCCCTCTGCCCACGAAGGCTGCCCCAGCCGTGACCGCCAGCTCAGAGATATTGAAGGATTGTTCGATATTGGAATAGGCAGTGGTTGTGGATCTCATCCCGTACGGGGTGGTGGGAGAGTTCTGGCCGCCCGTCATCCCGTAGATATTGTTGTTCAGGATGAGGGTGGTGATATCGATGTTGCGCCGGGCCGCATGGATAAAATGATTTCCGCCGATGGCCACCGCATCTCCATCGCCCATGATGACGATGACCTTCAGGCTGGGTTTGGCCAGTTTGATCCCTGTGGCAAAAGTGAGGGCCCGGCCGTGAGTGGTATGAAGGGTGTTGAAATCGACATAAACCGGAAGCCTTCCGGAACATCCGATGCCCGAGACCAGAACGATCTCGTCCTTTTCATATCCGATCCGGTCAATGGCCCGGATCAGGCCGCCCAGCATGATGCCGATCCCGCAGCCCGGGCACCAGACATTGGGAAACTTCTTGTCATGCCGAAGGTATTTGTGGATCAATTTGGTGATCTCCGACATCAGGATACCTCCGTGATCCGATTTAATATCTCTATGGGAGTGATGATCGTCCCGTCCACTTTGTTGAGGGTAACCACTCTGGCGGTTCCACGATTCACCCGTTTCACCTCCCGGGAAATCTGGCCCATATTCATCTCGGGAACGACCAGAACCTTCGAGGTTTGAAGAACCTTCTCCACGGCTGATCTCATAAAAGGCCAGATCGTGGTCAATTTGAGGAGCCCGACCTTCCAACCCTTCTCCCTGGCCTCGATCACCGCCCTCTTGGCAGAGCGAGCCACGCATCCATAGGCGACGATCGTAATCTCAGCATCTTCCGTCTGGAAAAATTCCGCCGTCTGAATTTCTGAGAAATGGGAGCTGATCTTGCGATGAAGCCTCGAAATAAAAGGGCCGATCTCATCCGGCCTCGAGGTGGGAAAACCCCGCACATCATGGGTCAGGCCCGTCACATGATAACGGTATCCCTCTCCGAAATTGGCCATGGGAGAGACGCCGCTGGGCGTATCTTCGTAGGGGATATACCATTCAGGGGGCATGGTGGGTTTGATCCGGTTAAAGATTTCGATCTTCTCCTCATCATCCAGCACCATCTTCTCCCGCATATGGCCGACCACTTCATCGATCAAAACGATGACAGGGGTTCGAAACTTTTCGGAAAGGTTAAAGGCGTGGATGGTTATGTCATAACATTCCCTGACCGTAGAGGCGGAAAGGACGATGATGGGATGATCGCCATGGGTTCCCCATCGTGCCTGCATCACATCGCCCTGTGCCGGAAAGGTGGGAAGTCCCGTGCTGGGGCCTCCCCGCATCACATTGACGATGACACAGGGAACTTCGGCGATAATGGCCAGCCCCAGATTCTCCTGCATCAGTGAAAACCCAGGGCCGCTCGTTGCGGTCATGGACTTCACCCCTGCGAGGGAGGCGCCGATGACCGCACCGAGGCTTGCAATCTCATCCTCCATCTGGATGAAGGTTCCATCGGCCTGGGGCAATCGAACCGATAAGACCTCGGAGATCTCCGTGGCCGGAGTGATGGGATAGCCCGCAAAAAAACGGCAACCTGCCCGCAGAGATCCCTCCGCTACCGCTTCATTGCCCTGAAGCAACAATTCTTTCCGGTGAGATTTCTTCTTCTCCCGCTGGTTCTGTCTCTTCACCTTTGACCTCGGCTCTCTTCTTCTCTTTCACTTTTGTTTCCACGGTGATGGCAAAATCGGGGCACCGGACCTCGCACCATCCGCAATTGATACATTTCTCAATATCCTTCACATAGGGATAGCCTGCTTCATCTTTGGCCAGGACTCCCGTGGGACAGAAGGCAATACAGATCCCGCAGGCCTTGCACCAGGCCTTAAAGATATCGATCCTTGGTGGTTCCTTCATCTTCTTAGGTTCTGCCATGATCCCCTCTGATGATCGACAGAGTCCTCTGTCTAATTCTTCGTTGTCGTTGTGAATATTCCTAACATAATTTAAACTGAATTGAAAAGGGTTGTCAAAGGTTTTCGATAAGGGCGGTGGCAAACTCAGAGCACTTCACCTTCCTGACCTTCTTCATCTGGCGGGCTAGATCGTAGGTGACAATCTTTTGGGAGATGGTCTTCTCCAGAGCTTTCGTAATGGCCTCTGCCGCCTCACTCCAATCCAGATAATCAAACATCATGGCTCCGGAGAGGATCAAAGAAGAAGGATTGATCACATCCTGATCCGCATATTTGGGCGCGCTTCCATGGGTCGCCTCAAAGACCGCTGCCCGGTCTCCGATATTGGCTCCGGGCGCCATGCCCATGCCTCCCACCTGGGCGGCCAATGCATCGGACATGTAGTCTCCGTTGAGGTTGGGCATGGCCAGAACATCATACTCCTCAGGCCTCAACAGGACCTGCTGAAACATCGCATCTGCAATCCGGTCTTTGAGAACAATCTTCCCAGAGGGAACCTGACCTTCTCCCAGGTCGTTCTCGAATACCATTCGGTCCCCGAACTCCTCTTTTGCCAACTCATAACCCCAGTCCCGGAAGGCCCCCTCTGTGAATTTCATGATGTTCCCTTTATGGACCAGTGTGACACTTCTTCGCCCATGAGAGAGGGCGTACTGAATTGCCATCCGGACGAGTCGTTTCGACCCGAAACGGCTGATCGGTTTAATCCCGATTCCTGAATCCTCACGAATCTTCTTCCCCATCTCCTTTTCAAGGAACTCCCTCAACCTTAAAGCTTCCTCCGACCCTTCCTTCCACTCGATCCCCGAATAGACATCCTCAATGTTCTCCCGGAAGACGACCATATCCACCTTTTCAGGATGTTTGAGGGGACTTGGAGCTCCGGGAATATGTCTCACCGGCCGGATGCAGGCATAGAGGTCAAGCTTCTGCCTCAACAGGACATTGATGCTTCGAATCCCTTCGCCTACTGGCGTTGTCAATGGACCTTTGATGCCGATCTTATATTCCCAGATGGCTTCGATCGTCTCATCCGGAGCCCACTCCTTTGTCAGTCCAAACGCCTTCTCTCCGGCATAGACCTCCAGCCAGTGAATCCTTCTCTTTCCTCCATAACACTTCTCCACTGCGGCATCAAAGACGCGAACCGACGCCCTCCAGATATCCGGCCCCACCCCATCCCCTTCGATGTAGGGAATAACCGGCTGGTCCGGCACGTTGATTTTCCCCTCAGAATTGAACTGAATCTTTTCTCCGGTCATTTTCCTCCCCGCTATTTATTTTCTATCTTCTTTATCGCTTAACCCAACCTATTTAATAATTAATTTAGTCATGAAATTCAAAAATTCACTAGGAGTAACAATATGGGTATGGTGGAATTCTTTAACAGGAAAGTGGTGGATATTGCCAGCGATGAGAAAATCAGCTTTCGCTTCTAAGGCACATTCTAAAAAAGTATTGTCGGCTGGTTCTTTTGCAACGTCATTAATTGAAATTTTAGGTGCAACCCATAAAGCACGTTTTGTAAATATAGAAAGAAGTTCTTTTACTCTCGCCTCGTCCAGGCGCTTGAATTTATCTCGCGCCAAAACCTCTTCATATTCAGTAAATATTTCTTTGCTCAAACAAACCATACAGTCGCCTTGGATGAAAAGAGAGAGAATTAAAGCTGGGTTGCTCTGGGGTTTGAGGAGTGCTGAAACGACGACGTTGGTGTCAGCAACAATTCGGAGCATATAGGCAACGACTATTTTTTGGATTTAGATCGGCGACAAGCAGCAATTTCAGCATCAATCTCTTCATCACTCAGCTTATCCAGTCCAGCTTTTTTAGCACTGAGCTGAATGGTGGTTAATATCTCCGGCTGTTTAATGATGTTTCTCAAATAGTCCTCCACGCCTAAAATTACTACCTTGGGTTTACCCCGCCGACTAACTAAAAAACGCTTCTTTCCTTTTTCTGCCTCCTCCATAAGTTCCCCAAAGCGAGTTCGAGCAGAAAAAGCATCAATAAGTTTGGTCACAGATTTCGTCTGCATATTGATCCTCCAAAATGAACTAATGAGAGTTAAATGTTGAGTCTATTTAAGGATAGCAGAAGGGATTTTATTAGTCAACGTAGTGTGAAAAGGAAATACTCACCCTCAATATCTCCCAAAGACCAGGGAAGTACAATTTCCTCCGAAGGCAAAGGAGTTGGAGAGCACAACATCCACTTTCATCTCACGGGCTTTCTCCGGGACATAATCGAGATCACAATCTTCATCACCTTCCTGGTGATAAACGGTGGGAGGAATGAAATTGTTAACGATGGAGAGAACCGATGCCACTGCCTCGATGGCGCCTGCCGATCCCAGGCAATGTCCCACCATAGACTTGATGGAACTGATAGGAATGGCATAGGCTCTTTCTCCAAATGCCTTTTTAATGGCAAGGGTCTCAACTTTATCGTTCAGTGGCGTTCCGGTTCCATGGGCATTGATATGATCGATCCGGTCAGGAGTCAGGCCACCCTCTTTCAGGGCTTCCCCCATAATTCGGGCCTCCACCATTCCGGAGGGTTCCGGGGCGGTAATATGATGAGCCTCTCCCCCTATTCCATATCCCAGGAATTCAGCATAGATTCTTGCCCCTCTTTTCGTCGCCTCATCAAGGTTTTCCAGAATTAAGATGGCCGCTCCTTCGCCCAGGGACATGCCGGCTCTTTTCCGATCGAAAGGCTTGCAGGGGGAGGGATCCATCGCCTTAAGGGAATTGAACCCGCCAAAGGTGAGCTCACTCAGGGCATCGCTCCCTCCGCAGAGGACCGCCTTACAGCGCCCTTCTCGGATGAGATCAGCCCCATAGCCGATGGAAGTGGCAGAAGAACTGCAGGCCGTTGTAATCGTCAGCTTAGGACCTGAGAATCCAAACCGTTCTGCAATCCGGCTGGTTGTAAAACTTGGAATAAACGGAAGGATGTAAGAAGGGCTCGATTTTCCTTTGAGAAGAATTTCCCGGTGATAGGCTTCCGCCTCAAACATTCCCCCTGCGCCCGCACCGAGGCAGACGCCTATTTCTTCAGGTGAGTAGCAATGGATTCCGGATTCCTTAACTGCCTCCTCCGCAGAAAAGAGACCCAGTTGATCCGTCCTTGAAAGTCTTCTTAGATCCTTCTTCTCAAAATATTTCTCTCCTTGATAATCCCTGATTTCAGCTCCGATCTTGGAGGGATACTTAGAAGTATCAAAGAGACTGATCGGACCAATGCCTGAACGGCCCTCTTTGAGCGATCGGGCAAACTCATCCACACACTTCCCAATGGAGCAGAAAATCCCTAATCCTGTGATGGCAATCCGTCTTAATTTCACCCTTTATGTATATCATTTTCGAGCAGAAAGTCGCAACAAAGAACCAGACTAATTCAATGTCCCTAACCGAAATGGGTGACGGAAAAGGTGAGTGGCAAGGCTGTGTTTGGTCTGGATGTCACCATGAAGGATTTACATTATGCCGTGATCGCAAGGCCTCCCGCCTATGGGGCCAAAGCCCTCTCATTCGATCAGAAGGCCGCCGAACAGATCAAAGGGGTGGAAAAAGTGGTTCAAATCCCACAGGGGATTGCGGTCTGTGCAAAATCGATCGAAGACGCCTTGAAAGGAAGGGATGCTCTCAAAGTGAACTGGGACAAGGGAGTCCTTCCTGAGATGAACAATGAGTATATTGAGAAGTCCATGCTCGAAGACCTGAACAGGCCAGCCGTAAAGGTTCTTGCCACAGGAGATGTGAAGAAGGCCATTGAAGAAGCCGCCAAAAAGATAGAAGCCACCTATTTCGTGCCTTTTGTGGCCCATGCGACCATGGAACCGATGAACTGTACGGCTCATGTGCGTGATGGCCAGTGCGATGTGTGGGTGCCGACTCAGACCCAGACAGGCGCCCTGATGGTCGCTTCGAAAGTGTCAGGATTACCTCCGGAAAAAATCAATGTGCATACCACCTTTCTTGGATGCGGCCTGGGTAGAAGGGCTCGGCCGGATTTTGTGGCTGAAGCAGTGGCCATTTCAAAGGCGTCTGGGAAACCGGTCAAACTCATGTGGACAAGAGAAGAAAACATCAAGTACGATGCTTTCCGTGCCGCCATGTCCCACCGGATTGAAGCCGGCCTCGACAGCCAGGGCCAGTTGACAGGATGGTCTCACAAGGCGGTTGCTCCCTCCATTTTGAAAGACATCAATCCCGCTGCCATCAAAGACGGGGTTGATTTTTATTGTCTGTGGGGCCTTGCTGATGCCCCAGGTTCCACGATGTGGAATAACAGGATACAGTATGAAATACCGAACCTCAATATAGAGTTCCTCATCTCCAATCTGCCCATTCCCGTGGCCCCATGGCGTTCGGTCCAGAATGGTCCTAATGCCTTTGTCATTGAATCCTTCATCGATGAGCTGGCCCATGCAGCAGGAAAGGATCCTCTCGAGTTTCGCCTACAGAATTTGAAGAATAACAAACGGGCTTCTCGCGTGCTTCAGGCGGTTGCGGAAAAGGCAGGATGGGGCAAACCTGTTCCAAAGGGCCAAGGCCGGGGCATTGCACAGCACGCATGCTTCGGAACCTGGGCTGCACAGGTGGTGGATCTTTCCGTAGACGACAAAACGGGCAAGATCAAGGTCCATAAGGTCGTGGCCGCCGTGGATTGCGGACCAGTGATCAATCCTGGACCACTTGTGGAGCAAATAGAGGGGGGAATCATCCTCGCTCTCAGCACTGCCCTCAAGGAAGAAGTGAAGTTTGCTAATGGCGGGGTCGCCACGTCAAATTTCAGCGATTATCCCATCATCCGGATGAGTGAAGTGCCTGAGATCGAGGTTCACATGGTTAAAAGCACTGATAAGATCGGCGGAATCGGGGAGCTCGGGGTTCCACCCCTGGCGCCGGCTGTGGCGAACGCCTTCTTCAATGCGACCGGTGTCCGGGTCAGGCGTCTTCCCCTCAACCCCAAGACGGTTCTGGAGGCTTTGAAAAAAACCTGAAAATATTAGATAGTGTTGGATAAGGAAGATGTTACGGGGTGATACCCGCCAACAAGCCGGCATCACCCCTTTTTTTAAACCCACATTCCCTGCCTATAAGGAAATTAGGGAAATTAGGGACACTTCCCTATTTTAGAAGCCAAAGTTGTTTAAGCATATCCAAAACAATAGGGAAGTGTCCCTAATTTCTTTTAAACAATTCCCCCGTCAACGATGAGGGTCTGTCCGGTGATATAGTTCGAACGATCCGACGCAAGAAAGAGGACCGCCTGTGCCACCTCTTCGGGCTTTCCTATCCTTCCGAGGCTGGAGGATTTGATAATTGCCTCCACCTTCTCTTTGGGCATCTTAGAAATCACCTCAGAATCAATCAGACCCGGAGCCACGGCATTGACATGGATGTTGAAGGGACCCAACTCCCGTGCCAGGGACTTGGTAAAGCTGATCACCCCTCCTTTGGTGGCTGCATAGTTCGTCTGCCCAGAAGTGCCGATGATCCCGCTTACAGAGGAGATGTTGATGATTTTCCCTCTTTTTTCCGGGATCATTTTTCGGATCACTGCCTTACAACAATAGAAGAGGCTGGTTAGATTCGTCTTCATTAAAGAATCCCAATCCTCATCGCTCATCAGCATTAAAAAATTATCCCGGACGAGCCCCACATTATTGACCAGGATATCAATCCTTCCATATTGAGCAAATGTCTCTTCCACCATCTCCTTTGCTTGATCGAACTGTGTGACATCCGCTTTAAAAAGCCTGATCTTCAACCCTCGGGATTGAGCCTCTTTCATGAGACTCTCTGCCGCATCAATATCCTTTGAAAAGTTAGCGACAACCTCTGCCCCCTCTTCGGCAAAGAGAAGAGAGATGGCCCTTCCGATCCCCTTTGTCCCGCCAGTGACAATAGCGACTTTATCTTTGAGTAGCATGGTTATCCTCCAAATGATTTATAAATCCAAAATTCAAATATCGGGCGAAGCTTCCCCAAGGGATCAATTCGAAACAATCTTAAATTCAAATGACCATAAT
>DYHU01000067.1:0-2910 GCA_020724025.1 Syntrophorhabdus sp.
AGGCGACAGGACAAAGAGAAAGCCATGGAGCGAATGCGACAACTCGGATACATGTAATAGGAGTCAAGGAAAAATGCCGCATTTGATACCACCCCATAAAGGAAAGCTCAAACCGCTATTGCTCAAGGGAGAAGCGTTCAATGAAACCGTGGAAAAGGCCAAATACCTTCCACAGGTCAGGATGACCACCCGGGAAAGGGATGACCTGATCATGTTGGGCATCGGAGCCTTCAGCCCCCTTGAAGGGTTTACGGGAAAGGCAGACTGGAAAGGGATATGCGATGATATGATGATGGCGGATGGGACATTCTGGCCCATCCCCATCACCTTATCAGTAACAAAAGAGATGGCTAAAGGTTTAAAAGAGGGCCAGGAGATCGCACTGGTTGACAGTGAAAACGATGAACTTATGGGCACCATGATTGTCCGGGAAAAATATTCCATTGACAAAGTATTTGAGTGCAAGCAGGTCTTCAAGACCGATGACATCGAGCATCCCGGGGTGGCCAAGGTCATGGCCCAGGGAGATATGAATCTTGGAGGCCCGGTGAAGGTCTTCAGCGAGAGTAACTATCCTGAAAAATTTAAGGGTCTCTATGCCACCCCAGAAGAGACCCGAAAACTCTTTGAGGAGAAAGGGTGGAAGACCATTGCCGCCCTTCAGCTCCGAAATCCGATGCACCGGTCCCATGAGTATCTCGCCAAGATCGCCTTAGAAGTCTCGGATGGCCTCTTCATCCATCAGCTCATTGGAAAACTGAAAGAGGGAGATATCCCGGCAGAGGTGAGGGTCAAGTGTGTCGATGTTCTCATTGAGAATTATTTCCCGAAAGACCGGGTGATCCAAAAAGGCTATCCCTTAGAGATGCGTTATGCGGGTCCAAGGGAGGCTCTGCTTCATGCCATCTTCCGGCAGAATTATGGCGCCACTCACCTGATTGTGGGAAGAGATCATGCCGGAGTGGGAGATTATTATGGGCCCTTCGAAGCCCAAGAGATCTTCGATCAGATTTCCTCGGATGCTCTGGCCATCAAGCCTCTGAAGATTGACCTGAGCTTCTACTGTTACCGGTGTAAAGGAATGGCTTCTCCCAGGACCTGCCCCCATGGGAAAGGGGATCATCTGATGCTGAGCGGGACATTGCTGCGGAGGATGTTGGAAGAGAGATTCTCCGTCCCGGAAGAATTCAGCCGTCCTGAGGTTTTGGCCATCCTTAAAAAATATTATTCAGAATCAACCCCACCTTAAATCACTTCTGTCCTGTCTTTCGATTATTTTCTCCTCAAAACAGGTCCCGAATAGTAGGCGGTGACCATCTCGTTGCTCTGGTCGGTGTCGGTCTGGATGCCGATGGCCAGCACCGGCGGAGGCTCTCTCCCGAAAGCCGATTGAAAATCTTTATGGATGTTGCGTGCTACATAGACCCACTGTCCTGCCCTGCCTTCGCCTGACTCCAGCACAAAAATTTTACAGTTCGCCTCTCCGGGATGGTCAAAGAGATGTCCCTTCGGCAGACGGGTTGCCCAGATGTATTCGATTTTAAGTCCAGAAGGTTCTCCCTTTCCGATCCTCTTGAAAGGTCCTTCTTTCCCGAAGACAACGATCACCCGGGCCGCCGCATCAAAGCGGTCTTTCCTCGTCTCAATGGCAGAGCGGATCACATTGGACACCTTCCATCCCCACACAAGGACAGGAAGGTTCCTCTCCTTCTCTCCGGCGACCTTAAAGAGAGAAGAACGGCCTCCCACGCTCTCCGCTTTGATGATCCCTTTGCCAGCCTTTGAATATTGCGTGGGAGCAATGGAAAAATATTTCACCTCCCACCAGCCTTTGACGGGTGATTCCGGCTCTTCAGGCTTTTCCTGAGGGGAACCCAGAGGGGGGAGTTGAGCGAAGATCAAAAAAAGGCCTAACGGGATCAATACCAATTTCATCATAAAAATCTTATATCATATTGCAACCAGTTATGAAAGAAGACCTGGGGGTCAGGTCTTGAAATATAAGTAATTCTCTGATAGAGTTGTTCTATGGCGAGACCGTTACGAATCGAATACCCTGGAGCCGTTTACCATGTCACCTCCCGCGGGAATGCGCGGAACAAGATATTCAGCGATGATCAGGATCGGGAGATATTACTTTCTATCTTAGGGGCAGTGGTCAAGCGCTACAACTGGCTCTGTCACGCCTACTGCCTCATGGATAACCACTACCACTTCATCATCGAAACGCCCGATGCCAACCTGTCAATCGGCATGCGACAGCTCAACGGTATCTATACTCAGAAATATAACAGAAAGCACCATAAACCCGGCCACATCTTTCAGGGACGGTTCCAGGCGATTCTGGTACAGAAAGAAACTTACCTTCTTGAACTCTGCCGGTACGTAGTACTGAACCCCATACGCGCAGGTGCCGTCGAAAAGCCCGAAGCCTGGAGATGGAGTAGCTACCAGGCCACCGCAGGGTTACGGAAAGAGCCGGACTATCTTACCACCGACTGGATTCTGGGCCTGTTCAACAGCAAAAGAACCGTAGCCCAGAAACAATACCGGGCGTTCGTGCGAGAGGGAATCCATCGGAGATCTCCGTGGGACGAGCTTCAGGGTCAATTCCTTTTGGGAGAAGAGGGATTTGTCGAGAAATTCAAGGATCTTTTGGAGGAAAAGAAACAGGTAAAGGAGATTCCTCGTCCGCAGAGGTATGTCAGCAGGCCGAGTCTCGATCAGATATTCACCGGACAGAAGACGAAGCCACAAAGAGATATAAGAATCCATGTTGCTCACATGCGTCATGGATATACCCTGAAAGAGATTGCTGATTATTTGGGAATTCATTATACTACTGTCAGTAAGGTGGTGGCGAAGACAGCGGTAAATAATAACTTATATTTCAAGACCTGACCCCGTGGA
>DYHU01000067.1:3010-14326 GCA_020724025.1 Syntrophorhabdus sp.
GGTGGCGAAGACAGCGGTAAATAATAACTTATATTTCAAGACCTGACCCCGTGGACATCGCTTTCCTGCTAAAGGGTCTCATTATCGGCTTTTCGATTGCTGCGCCGGTTGGACCAATCGGTGTGTTGTGCATACGGCGGACATTGGCTGAAGGACGCACCTCCGGTCTGGTCTCTGGTCTTGGGGCGGCTACGGCTGACGCAATCTATGGTTGCATCGCCGGGTTCGGATTGACGTTTATTTCAACTCTGCTCGTCACTCATCAAACATGGTTTCGCGTTGTCGGTGGGCTGTTTCTCTGCTATCTGGGCCTCAAGACTTTCCTTTACAGGCCGGCGGAAAAAATGGCTTCCGCCAAAGGAAATGGACTCATGGGCGCTTATGCCTCAACGTTTTTCCTCACGCTCACCAACCCGATGACCATCCTCTCTTTTGCGGCCATATTTGCCGGGCTGGGGGTTGCGAGCACCAGCGGGAACTATGCCTCTGCAGGTGTATTGGTCCTGGGCGTATTCAGTGGCTCAGCCCTCTGGTGGCTTCTCTTGAGCGGTGGCGTTGCGGTCCTTCGGGCAAAGTTTAACCTTCGTGAGTTGAAGTGGGTCAACAGGATTTCAGGGATCATCATCATGCTGTTCGGTCTGTATGTCCTTCTGAGCATGGACATCCGTTGAAAAAAAGGAGTTGAACTGTTAACATGTCTGGCCATGAGTAAAATAAGTTTTAAAGGAGTTGAGGCGGTCCTCTTTGATTTCGAGGGGACGCTTGTGGACTTTCAATGGAATCTCAAGGGAGCTGTTCAGGAAACACTGGAAAGGTTGAATGCTTTAGGCTTTCCCGTGGACCAGCTCCAGGGTAAAAAGTACTCCCTTCTCAAGAACGAAGCTATTGCCATTGCCCCCGAAATCGGACGATCCCAAGATCAGGTGAAAGAAGAGATCGATACCATTTATGATCGGTTTGACGCCGATGCTTTGAGCCGGTGGAGCCTCAGGCCCCAGGCAAAAGATTTCCTGTTTTTCCTGAAGGCCTCTGACATCCAGTCCGGTCTGGTAAGCAATGTGGGGAGAAAGGCATTGCGAGAAGCGATTAAAAAGTTAGGCCTCTCCTCACTTTTTAATATCATGGTCAGTCGAAACGATGTCCGGCATCTTAAGCCGAATGGCGAAGGAATTCGTTTGGCTCTGAACGGTCTTAAAGTTCCGGAAGAGAAAGCCCTCTTCGTCGGAGATAGCATTGATGATATTCAGGCGGCAAAAGAAGCGGGGTTACGAGTGATCATCATTCTGGGTGGAGAGAATCCCAGACCCGACCTCCTCTCCGGAGGACCTGATTTTCTAATTCAAGATTACGGAGAACTCATCGCCTGTTTAAAGGAGGATCAGATTTGAAGCATCTTTTGTTGATCCTGATCCTTCTGGTGGGGTTTGCTTCTTCTGTCTCCGCCAATGATCTCCAGGATCTTCCTCCCCACTATCAGCCTCTTCTTGATCGGCTCATCAAAGATGGTTTGAATAAGGAATTTTTATTTCCGTTGTTCCTTGACCCCCGCGCCGAACCGATCCCAAACCGATTGGCGATCTCCCTGATGACCAGGGAGATCCCGGAAATCTATGCCAAATTCTTGACTTTTGAATCGATCCTCCTCGCAAAAAGTTTTCTTCGTCAGAATCTCACCATATTGAAGGAGATGGAAAGAAGGTTCGACGTGGAGAAGGAAGTGGCCGTGGCCATCCTTTTGGTCGAATCGCGTTTCGGTGAGAATATCGGGAAACACAGGGTTATCCCTACGCTGGCAAGCATGGCCATCATGGATTCCACGGAAAATCTCTTGAGAAACTATTCGACGATCTGGGAGATGAGTCCAGAGGTTCCTTATAGTTGGATCGAAAATCTGGCCAGCCGGAGGGCGAACTGGGCCTATAAGGAACTGAGACATTTCCTTCAGATCATCCGGTCCGAAGAGATCGACCCTCTCGAAGTTTACGGGTCAATCGCCGGTGCATTGGGCATGCCCCAGTTCATTCCCTCAAGTTATATGGCCTATGCCTTGAACAAGAACAGTTTTAAAGAGTGGCTTTATGATCCGGAGGGAGCCATCTTCAGCATTGGAAATTATTTGAAATCGCATGGATGGAAGAAGGGCCTTTCGGTCCCTCAGCAGAAAAAACTCCTCTGGCATTACAACCGTAGCGAACCCTACGGGGAGACCATCCTTCAGGTGGCTGAGAAGATCAGGAGAAAAAAAAGATGAAATGCCCTCACTGCGGCATAGAGTTCTTGGAAGGCCTCAAGAAAGATTACACCAGACCCCTCTTTGCCATTTTGATCCTCCTGTTGATGGCCTTCTTTGTGGTTGGAATTCGAATGCGAGGCGAGAATGAAGCATTAAAATCGAATATCGCAAGGCTTGAGAAGAAGGTGGCATATTACGAGGCCACTCTCCTTCAATACCAGCAAGTCATTGAGCAGTTCACCCGGAACAAACCGGAAAAGAAGAAATAAAGGAGGCATCATCTTACCCTTTTTAAGATAAGAGGAGGAATGTTTATGGAATTAAAAGGAAGTCAGACGGAAAAGAATCTCCTGGCGGCTTTCGCAGGAGAATCCCAGGCCAGAAATCGCTACACCTACTTTGCCAGCGCCGCCCGAAAAGAGGGTTATGAACAGATTTCCGCCATCTTTCTCGAAACAGCAGAAAATGAGAAGGAGCACGCCAAACTTTTTTTCAATCTCCTAAAAGGGGGAGAGGTTGAGATCATTGCTTCCTATCCTGCAGGACCGGTCGCGGATACACCTGCCAACTTGAAAGCCGCCGCTGATGGGGAAAATCTGGAATGGACAACTCTTTATAGCAATTTTGCTGAAGTCGCTAAAAAGGAAGGTTTTACAGAAATCTCAGAAACCTTTTCCTGGGTGGCCAAGGTGGAAAAGTTCCATGAGGAAAGATATCGGAGTTTTTTAAAGAATGTGAAGGAAGGAAAAGTCTTTAAAAAGGTGGCTCCTGTAAAGTGGCACTGCCGGAACTGCGGTTATGTCTTTGAAGGAAAGGAAGTCCCCGAAAAATGTCCTGTCTGCAAACACCCCCGCGCCCACTTCGAAGTCCTGGCAGAGAATTATTGAATTTGGGGTCACATCTTCACGGGCTGTTGCTCAAATCGATTTCATGCTTCGACAAGCTCAGCATGAGCGGAAAAGTCACATGGTTTCAACATATCACCGTTCGCCCTGAGTCCCGCGAAACGCGGGATCGAAGGGTAAACGGTTGGTTTGGGTAACAACCCCTTCAATTGTCAATTGACAATTGAAGATGTGACCCCAAATAAATCTAAAAATTGTTTGAGGATACGGGCGGTGGCTCCCCAGATGGTGTGTTTCCCGTATTGATACGCATAGACGATATCTCTTCGGCCCATCCGGGTGATTTCCCGCTCATTGAAATTTTCCTTGGTGAGCAAGAAGGAAAGAGGAACTTCAATCAATTCGGCAATCTCGACAGGACTCGTTTTAAATGGGTAAGGATAAGGAAAGAGGCCAACAAAGGGTGTGACGATAAATTCCGTAGTGGTCACGATATCATCCAATGCCCCGACGATTTGAACGTCCTTCCCCTTCAGCCCGATTTCCTCAAATGCCTCCCGGAGCGCAGTTTTCTCCAGTCTAAGGTCCTCTTCGTCCATCATCCCACCGGGAAACGAGATCTCTCCTTTGTGGTATTTCACCCGATCCGTTCTCTTGGTGAAGAGGAGATGACAATTCCCTCTTTTATTAAAGAGAGGAACGAGAACAGCCGCACGGGCAAAGGAAGGATGTTCGATCGCCTTTCTCTCCCTGCCGGAAAGGATCTTCCTGATTTCATCGACAAAATCTTTTTTACAGGGTTTCATTCTCCCCTCACCCCAACCCTCTCCCGAAAGGAGACTGTGTCACAATTAGCCGTTTGCCCTTCGACACGCTCAGGACGAACGGCTAAGTAATTGATTTTGTATGTCCCGTGGTCCGTTCGTGGGTAGTCCCGCGAAGCGCGGGATCGAACCATGAACGGACTTGTGACACAGTTTCAAGAGGAGAGGGAGTTGGGAAGTTGATCAAGACATATCCTTCAGAAATTTTTCAAGGGTCATTATCCTCAACAGAGGATAAAGGGCAAAATCACGATAGAGATTAAGACACCCCTGATGTGTCTCCCTGTTTCTGCTGGCACAGCAATCCTCTAAGAGGATGGCTGAAAAATCGTTACAGAGGCCATCCATGGCCGTCATCAATACGCAAACTTCGGTTGTTATCCCTGTGACGACAATCGTATCCACGCCGAGGGTCCGGAGGGTCTGGTCAAGGTCGGTTTTGAAGAAGGCGCTGAATCGCCTCTTTGGTAAAACGATATCGGTTGGCTCAGGTTTCAATTCATCGGCCACCTCCGAACCCTTTGTTCCCCGGAGGGAATGAACATTCATCTTTCCCTTGAAGATGAAGTCCCCTTCCATGAAACTGTCGCAGGCAAAAATGATGGGGATTCTCTTCTTCCGGCTCACTTTTAATAACCGCTGTAGTTGAGGAAGGATCGCCCTTGCTTCCTGGGTGATGGGATGGTGAGATCCCTCTTTTAAATTATCTTTTACCATATCGACGATGATGATGCCGGGTTTCATCGGGCCCTTTCCATGGCGGCCTTAGAGAGTCGCCCCTATCAATCTTTCTCATTTCTGTAGGGGCAATTCATGAATTGCCCCTACTTCCTCTTATGAAATAACGCAACCTGAAGGTTCAGGCTACTTTTTATTCAACCTATAAACCCTTAACGCATTCTTTGTTGTCGCTTCTCCGACTTTTTCGAAAGAAACTCCCTTAATCTCAGCGATCTTTTCTGCAGTATATCGAACATAACCCGGTTCATTCCTCTTTCCCCGGAAGGGAATCGGGGCAAGGAACGGAGCGTCTGTCTCGACGAGGAGAGTCTCCAGGGGAAGCTTCCTTACTATTTCCTGAAATCTCTCTGCATTTTTATAGGTGATGCTTCCGGGAATCGAGATGTAGAAACCCATGTCGATACAGGCTTTCGCCATCTCCTCATCTCCTGAAAAACAGTGGATGATCCCTCCGTGCTCCCCTGCCGTTTCTGATTTCAGGATCTCCAGTGTCTCCCGATGGGCCTCACGATCGTGGACCACAATGGGAAGTTTCAATTCCTTTGCCAAACCAATCTGTTCCCTAAACCTCTTTAACTGAACATCCCTTGGAGAGTGGTTTCTGTAAAAGTCCAGGCCGATCTCTCCGTAGGCCTTTACCTTTTCATTCTGGCAGAGCTTCTTCAGGATGGGATAAGTCCCGTCATCAATCTCCCTTGCATTGTGGGGATGGACACCTAAAATCGCATAGACAGATGGATTGGATTGGGCAATCTCAAGGGCTCTCTTCCAGTCTTTTCTTTCTGTTCCAACGGTGAAGATATATTCGACGCCTGAACCCTTAGCCCTCTGAAGGACTTCGCTCAAGTCCTTCCTGAACTCAGGCATTTCTAAATGGGCATGGGAATCGATGAGCATAACCAAAGATCGGAATACTGGAATAATGGGGTAAATTTCAGTTCAAATAAGTTTTAGGTTTAAACCATTATTCCAACATTCCATTATTCCTTCTGTTGAGATTTAGAGCCGGTTGCCTTGACCCGATTGAAATAATCCACCAGCTCCCGGGCCACCTCTTTTGACCGGATGAGGACAGCGGCCTCATGGTTGTTTGTCATCGCATAAAACGTCCAGTTTGTGCTCCCCAGTAGGGTAAGTTCGCCATCCACGACCAGAAATTTCGTATGGGTGGTTTTAAGGGGGGAATCATAAACCACTTCCACGCCTCCTTTTAAAAGCATCTTCCCGGTCTGGCGGTTCCGTTTCGTGGTTCGATCCTCTCCTTCCTTCACCTCTAAGATCACCTCCACCTTCACCCCCCGCTTCCTGGCCTCGATCAATTCCCGGATGAGAAGGTTGGTCGGTGTATTGGGATACTTTTCGTAATATCCCATTTCATACATCATGACCCGGACCGAGGACCTCGCCTCTTGAATCATCTTCTTTGCAACCTGAAAATACTGGGCGTCGATCACCACCTGGATATCCTCTGCGGGCAGCCCAAAGGAAGGTGGAAGGTAAAAGGTGAAAAGAAGAAGAAAGAATAAACTGCTTAACACGATTCTTTTCATCGCATGAACCTCCTCTATTCCCTCTCCCCTTTTTCCCCTCCCGCCAGGGGAGGGGATACAGTTGGGTGACTGGCACGGCGGAGGCGGTCCATGATGGCCCGTCCCAATCCGATCTCTGGGATGGATTCCGCCAGAATCAGATCCAAGTCCAAAGCATCCAGACGACGAATGGCCGAAAAGAGATTAGCCGCCGCTTCTCTTAAATCGCCTCTCTCTGAAAGAACTTCAACCTGACTGAATTTCAAAGAAGGACTGATCTTATGAAATGCAAGCAATCCTACCCTCCGGTTTTCATAATTGGCCACATCCTTCTCAGACCAATTGATCAAGATCGGCGTCCGGGGGGCATAATGTCTTGGAAGCATACCTGGCGCAGTGGGTTTCTCCTTGTTGATAGAACCGATCGCAACCGTTCCGATAATAGATTCAACCTCCTCAAGAGGTACTCCTCCTGGCCTCAATAGTCTGGGCTCCCCTTCAACAAAAGAGACGATCGTGGACTCCACGCCCACCTCACATGATCCTCCATCGAGAATGAAATCAACTTGATCGCCCAATTGGTCTCGAACGTGCTCTGCCGTGGTGGGGCTCACATAACCAAAGGGATTAGCGCTCGGTCCCACGATGGGAGAACTTGCCAGTTCAATTAAACTCAATGTCATCGGGTGCTTTGGCATTCTAACAGCAATGGTTGGCAGACCAGAGGTGACGATATCAGGAACATCCTCTTTTTTTAAGAGAACCACGGTCAGGGGTCCGGGCCAGAATCGCTCCGTCAGCTTTATTGCATTGGATGGGATCTCCATAACCAATTTATCCAAATCGCTATGGCCTGCCACATGGACGATCAAGGGATCAAAATGGGGCCTCTTTTTTACCTCAAACACTCGTGCCACTGCAAGGGGGTTGAAGGCATCCGCTCCCAATCCATAAACCGTCTCCGTTGGAAAGGCAACGAGGCCGCCTTTTTTGAGGATTTCAGCAGCCTTATGAATTATCTCTTTGTCTCTCATCGAATGTTCTTATTTGCTATCAATTCTGTCATTCCCGTGAAGACGGGAATCCAGGAGGTTAAGATTTAAAGAATCTGGGTTCCTGCTTTCGCAGGAAAGACAAGAACACGAATGGAAAGGAGATCAGGATTTCTTCCGTTTGAGTTCCCTCGATTTTTCCTCCAAAGACTTCTTCATTTTTGCCCTGAACTCCTCCAATTTTTTCGCTATCTCAGGGTATTTGATCGAGAGGATCTCACAGGCGAGATAGGCGGCGTTTTTCGTTCCATCAATTCCCACGGTGGCAACAGGAATGCCAGGAGGCATCTGAACAGTGGAATAAAGGGCATCCGCGCCATTGAGTGCCCCTGATTTTAAGGGGATTCCAATGACAGGTAAAGTGGTATGAGCAGCCAGAACCCCTGCCAGATGGGCAGCCATCCCCGCCCCTGCAATCAGGACTTCAATTCCCCGCTTTCTCGCAGTCTTGGCATAATGAGCTGTCTTCTCTGGTAACCGATGGGCTGAGCTGATATCGATCTCATAGGCAACTCCCATCTCTTTCAAGACCTCCGCGGCTTTTTCCATCACCGGCAAGTCACTATCGCTTCCCATCAGAATTCCGACCAAAGGCTTTTCCATAAAGACCCCCTCCCCCTCACCCCATCCCTCTCCCCCGAGGGGAGAGGGATGGGGTGAGGGGACATTCGAAATTGGTGATTGAAATTTCTTTATTTTCTTTCGTGCTTCGGATTTCGAATTTCTTCTTTTAGAGATTATCTTAAAAAATTTCCTCTGATTTCACAAGAGAATAAAAAGCCCTCTCGTGATAAAAAGAGAGGGCTTTGATTCAAAACTCAACAGGACCATTAAACCGGAATTCTTCTTCCTACAGTCACCTTCTTTCTCAGGATTACTTTTGTCCCCTCAATAATGGCGAAGACGACCAGGCCAAAGCCGAGGATGATGGCCATGTCAGAGAAAGAGGGTTTCATAATGCCAAATGCCTCACGGACAGACGGAATCTGGATTAATACCGTAATCAATACGATCTCCCATGCGAGGGCGATGAGGAGCCACTTATGCGGAGGGACTTTGAAAATACTGTAGATGAGAGAACGGCAGTTCAGGGCGACAACCAGCTCAATGATGATGAAGAGGAAGAATATCTCTGTCCTGGCATGGGTGATATCGGAGAGTTCGTGGAAGAAAAGAAGGTAGAAGAAGGGACATTCAATTAAAACGGCCCGCAAGACAAAGGATTTCACATCCCATCCAAAAACACTTGCTTTGGGGTCTCTCGGAGGCCTTTTCATAATATCCGGGTCAGGCGGCGAAACGCCCAGGGCAAGGGCAGGAAGCCCATCCGTTGCCAGATTCATATAGAGGATGGCCGCCGGTAAAAGGGGTAAGAATTCAGGCCCCATGGCCACAACGATCCCTCCGATGACCACCACCTCTGTGATATTACACTGAAGGAGATAGGCAAGATATTTTTTGATATTGTCGTAGATCCATCTGCCCCGTTCAATCGCACTCACAATGGTGGCAAAGTTGTCATCGCTCAAGACCATATCCGATGCTTCCTTGCTCACTTCCGTCCCCGTGATCCCCATGGCGATTCCGATGTCCGCATGTTTGAGGGCGGGAGCATCATTCACCCCATCCCCTGTCATGGCGACAACCTCCCCTTTCTTCTTCCACGCCTTAACAATCTTCAGTTTGTCCATGGGGGAAACCCTGGCATAGACGGTCACCTGACTGACCACCTTTTCAAATTCCTCGTCAGGCATTTTCTCTAACTCCGCTCCGGTCAACACCCTATTGCCTTCGCTATAGATCCCCATCTCCTTGGCAATGGCTACGGCAGTGAGCTGATGGTCTCCTGTAATCATGATGGGTTTGATGTGCACCTGTTTACATACCTTGATGGCCTCGATGGCCTCTTCTCTGGGTGGATCCATCATTCCCGTAAGACCAACAAAGGTCAGATCACGTTCAAGATGTTCTTCCGTACATTCAATCGCATCGGGACACTCTCTATAAGCGAACCCAAGAATCCTCAATGCCGCCTGTGCCATTTCTTCATTCGCTTTTAAAATCTGCACCTTTTCCGTCTCTTTCAGTTCCCTTATCCCACCTTCTTCCAAAATATGGGAACACCTCTGTAAGACCGTCTCAGGAGCGCCCTTCATAAATGCCATTCTCTTACCATCCTGCATTTGATGAATGGTGGTCATCCTCTTTCTTTCGGAACTGAAAGGGATCTCCTCGATCCTCGGATTTTCAAGCCTCAGTTCGGCCTGATGCAAGCCTGCTTTTGTTGCGGCAACAACCAGGGCGCCCTCTGTGGGATCACCTTTGATCAACCATTTCCCTTCTTTTTCTTCCAGAACGGAGTCATTGCACAGGAGCCCCCCCAGAAGGAGCATCCGAATGGATTGCCGACAGGAGGCGTCTATGGGATCAGACCCTTTAAATTCACCGACTGGTGCATAGCCCGCACCCGTCACCTCAATCCACCGGCCGCCTGCAAATATCTTTCTGATTGTCATCTCTCCTTTGGTGAGCGTCCCCGTCTTATCCGAACAGATCACCGTGGTGCATCCAAGGGTCTCAACCGCAGTCATCTTTCTAACCAGTGCATTTTTTTTCGCCATCTGATTCATCCCGATGGCAAGAGCTCCTGTGACAATGGCGGCCAGGGCCTCAGGGACAGCAGCCACGGCAAGGGCGATGGCAAACATCACCATGGTGATGATGAACGGAAGATCAATCTTGCCAACCAAAATCTCCCTGACAACACTGATTCCGGCAACGAGGAAACAGATACCCAGGGCGATGATGCCGAGCCATTTGCCTATCTCTTCTGTTCTCTTCTCCAGAGGAGTTTTTTCAGTCTCTACTGAAATCACTTCCTCTGCAATCTTACCAAACTCCGTCAGCATCCCTGTTGATGTAACCACAGCCTTACCCCTTCCGTATGTTACGGTGGTTCCTGTGAAGACTATGTTTTTTCGATCGCTGACCCGCACCCCCTCTGGCAATGCCTTGATATCCTTGCCAACAGGAACGGATTCCCCTGTGAGAGGAGCCTCATCGCATCGCAGGGAGTGGTTTTCAACCAACCTCGCATCCGCAGGGATCTTGTCCCCTGCCTCAAGAAGCAGGATGTCTCCTGGCACAAGCTCTTTGGATGGAACCTCTTCTTCTTTCCCTCCTCTCAGCACAGTGATTGTCGGGGTGAGCATCTTCTTTAATGCCTCCAGGGCCCGCTCGGCCCGGTACTCCTGAACAAATCCCAGGACTGCACAGAAGACGACGATGATGGCGATGATCGCCGCATCGACTACTTCTCCAACTAATGCCGAAAGGACGACCGCAATAAGAAGGATAATGACGAGGATGTTTTTGAACTGGTTGATGAAGAGGGTGAAGGGCGAAGCCTTTTCCTCCTTTTTCAGTTCATTCGTCCCATATGTTTCAAGCCGTTTTTTAGCCTCGTCTTCTGTGAGACCATAACGGGGGTCTGTATTCAGTTCTTTTAATGCCTGGGGGGCCCCCATCGAGTGCCAATTCATCATTGTTTTCCCTCCCTTTATTAAAATTTATTTCAAAATTCCCTCACTTTTTTGATGGAATCAATATTAAACCCTTCAAATAAAGTTAGGGGAATTATTACAATAAGAATTATTAATAGTCAACCATTCAATTTTACATCATGAAAAATTTGTTAGATTTTTAAATTTCCAAGTAAAAAGGTCCTGGCCTTCTCCCGCTGATCCGCCTTCAGTAGATCGATCAACCGATCTAAATCCAGGGCTTCCTGCCAGGCCTCAGGACTCACCCCTATCCCCCGCAGTTTCAGTTCCGAGCGGACCTCTTCAATCAGAGAGAGTAAAATGGCATATTCTTCTCCGAATATTTGTTCAAGTTTCGTTCTGAGTTTCCTCGCCAGGGCCGGGCTTCGGCCTCCTGTGGAAATAGCAACAGTCAGATCCCTGCGTCGGAAAAAGGAGGGAGTGATAAAATTGGATGAGTCCGGATCATCAATCACATTCACGAGAGATCCTAATCTCTTCGCCTCATCAGCCACCTTGTCATTGATCTCCTTCACATCCGTTGCTGCAA
>DYHU01000415.1 GCA_020724025.1 Syntrophorhabdus sp.
TATTTTGGGATTACGCCGCTTGCGAACTTCTCCGAATAGACTTTCTTCACATCGGGCGTCTTATCCAAGAGTCCGGCCTTGAATATATCCTTTGCGACATTCTCCCATTTCTTGGGGTTGATATAACCCATGCCATTTTTCTTCGTATCGGCGTTGATCATCAGGGCTTTCATGGGAGCAACAGCATCCATCTCGTGGGCGAAGTCGAGCCCCTCGTTGGTCTTTTTTAAAATATCAAAAGTTTCTTTGGGATTGTCCAGGGCCCACTGGAATCCTTTGTATCTTCCCGTAACCACAGCCTGGACAACCTCCGGATGTTTTTTAAGGATCTCCTCTGTGGTGAAGAGAACATTGTCCATCCAGTCGATCCCCAGATCCTTGTAATCAGTGGTGTAAAATGTCTTCCCCATCTTTTTCGTTTCACGCTGAGCGGTGATCAATTCATTGTAGGTCATGGCAGAAGCCAGAGGCCAGGTTCCCACCAGCCAGGGCTTGATATCCCCGCCCTGGTTCTGGATGGTGAACTGCTTCTCCCAGCCCTTTCCCACGGCGCACTTTACCTTGGCATCGTATCCGATCCAGATGCCGAAGTTTCCCTTGATGTCCTTTGCCGATTTAATGGGATTCCAGCTGATGATCCTCATGGCGCTGGTCTGGAAATCGACGCTCACGGCCACAAGATCAATCCCTTCCTTCTCGCGTGCCCGGATGATATTCTCAGGGTAGTCGTTTCCAAAGGCAATATTTCCAGCCCTGACCGCAGCAACCACTTTCTGGATGGGGGAGATGCCGGGCCCTCCCTGAACTTCTTTCACCTTCACCTTTCCATAAAAACCCTTGTCCACTGCAACCCAACCGCCTGCAGACTCCATATGGATGAACCAGGCCTCATGAACGATCACCTCCTGCGCCATCGCCGTCAACGGCAAAAGAACAACCAGCACCACCAGACCTAACCATACACTTTTCATCTTTTCCCTCCTCCTTTCTCTTTAGTGACTAAAGTGATCTAAAGTTACAAGTGAGCTAAAGTGCCTAAATTTTCTATTTTTGATTTTCGATTTGCGATTTTAAAAATGTTTAGATAATCGAAAATCGGCAATTGGCAATTGAAAATCAGATATTCATGTCTCCGAACTCCCCGGCCTCGCTCCGCTCTGCGGGGCGGGCCGAACTCACAACTCCGAACTAAACTCACCTCCTTTCAGCAGAGATGTGCCAGGCGATCACCCGTTTCTCGATGAGGGTGATCACTCCGACGAAAGAGAGCCCCAGCAGGGAGCAGGCGATAATACTGGCAAAGACACGGGGAGTGTCCATGATATAGATCGCATCTACGATTAAAAAGCCCAATCCTTTATAAGCCCCAAAGACTTCACCCACGACAGCGCCGATGACTGCCAGGGTCCAGGCGACCTTAAAACTGGCGAATATCTGGGGAAGGGCGAAGGGGAATTGGAGGTACCAGAATTTTTGCCAGTGGGACGAATGATAGGAATCCATCCATTTCATCTCCGATGCTCCGACAGAGGCAAGGGATTTAAAAGTGGGTCCCAGGACGGGAAAGAAGACGCAGATAATGGCCGTGATCACCTTGGATCCCATCCCGCTTCCGAAAATGATGACAATCGGCGCCGCAATCGCCACAATGGGAGTGCTATTGAGAATGACCGCATAAGGGTAAAACATCTCCTTCAGGGGCCGGAACCAGAGAAAGAAGATCGCGGCCAGGATGGCTGAAAAGGAGCCGATGACAAATCCCATCCCTGCTTCCAGAAGGGTCATCGAAGAATGTAAGGCAAGGAGACTGGACTTCGCAATCATATAGGAAAGGATCATGGAGGGTGCGGGGAGGAGAAATTTCGGGATCTCCAGCCACCTCACCAGAAGTTCCCATAAAAGAAGGATGCCGATGATCGATCCGATCGAATAACGATTCATCTTTTCAATTTCGGATTTCGGAATTAAATAAAGTGACTAAAGTGATCTAAAGTAAACCCCATTATCCGCATTTATAAACCGTTCTGTTTCATAAATCTCCCCTGATAGGAGGCCTCTCCCTCGGTGCGCTGAAGGACAATCTGACATATCTTAACGCCGGGCTTGAGCACGAGAGGAAACGGGGCGAGGTTTCCGATTTCGAGCACCTGCCGGTTATTGATCCCTGGCTGAACGAATCCCGCTGTCATATGAATGACCAGGCCCATCCGGGCAAAACGACTCCTTCCCTCAAGCCATCCACAAATCGTTGAAGGTAATTTAATTCTTTCGTGAGTAATTCCCAAAACTGTTTCCCCTGGCATCAGCGTAAAAGATTCTTTCACCTCCAGAAGTTCCGTGAGATCTTCGACTGAAATCCTATCCTCAACCACGCAGGCATTTATAAGTTTTTTAAAGACTCTAAACTCATTGCCTAATCGGAGGTCGATGGAACCCGGGCCAACCTGATCCTCTTCAAAAGGATCAATTTCAATCGTTCCTTGCCGGATTTCCTTCAAAATTTCTTCTCTTGTTAAAACTCCCATACATTACCTCATATCTAAATTGAGCGATTTTTTTATGAATTATATCAAAGATACTGGATTCCTGCTTCCGCAG
>DYHU01000416.1 GCA_020724025.1 Syntrophorhabdus sp.
TTACACCGGTCATGCCCCCTTCCTTGTGCCCAGCCACCTGACTTATGGGACACGGATCAGTTTAGCAAAGGGGGGAGAGGGGGGATTTTCAAAATACTTCCATTACCCTTTTGTAAAATTCTTCCTCCTCCCGTATCTTCATTTCGATGCGAAGGGCGAGGAGGGGAAGGGGATCAATGGATAACTTTTTTAATTTTACCATATCCTTCTCTGTTGTCACAACCCAATCTACCCCTTTAACTTTTTGAAGGACAGAAGTCAAATCAGGAGCGGTGTAACGATGATGGTCCGGGAAGATCATCTCTGCGACTACCTCCATCCCACATTTTCTCAATAGCGTAGAGAAGTAAGTCGGGCTGGCGATTCCGGAAAGGGCCAGAACCTTCTTCCCTTTCAATAGATGGAGCGGTTCAAACTTGCCGTCAGGACGGATCAGTCCGGCGGGCTCGTAATAGCTGTGGAATATCGACGAGGAGGGATGAATCTGGCGGAGTTTTGATTTTAGGGGACCGCATCTTTCAGGATCCTCCGCTTTGGTCAGAAGGAAGAGGTCTGCTCTCCGTAGATGGGATAAGGGCTCTCTCAGGATGCCCCTTGGCAGGAGATGACCATCGCCGAAACCGATGTGCGAATCGACGAGGAGGATGTTCAGGTCCCGATGGAGAGGGAGATGCTGAAAGCCATCATCAAGCAAGAAGCCACGGATGGGGAATCGTCCAATAGCCATCTCTCCGTTTTTCAACCTATCTTTTCCGATGAGAACAGGAATGCCTTGAAGGGCGCTGGCCATGAGAAAAGGCTCGTCGCCTGACTCCTCCGGAGAGAGAAGAATCCTCTGGCCGTCGGTAACGAGCGGGCCCGAACCTTTCTTCCCACGATAACCCCTGCTCAGGATGGCCGTGGGAATGCCTCTCTTTATCAGCCCCTCTGCCAGGGCCATGACCAGAGGGGTCTTTCCGGTTCCTCCCACGGTAATATTCCCGATGCTGATGACAGGCCGGGAAAGTTGTTTTGTCTTCAACAGACGGAGGGAGTAGAAAAATGCCCTCGCCCGGACCGCCCACCCATAAGGGAGAGAGAGCAGGTAGAGAGGAAAGAGAAGAATTCTTATCCAGAAGCTTTTCTCTTTATGATACAGGATTTGATCGAGGCGACGGTTCATAACCATTTCGGATTGCGGATTTCGGATTTGAAACAATTTCAATTTTCAATCTGAAATCTAAAATCTTCAATCTGCAATGTCTTTGAGAAAAGGTTTAACCTTCTCAAAGATCCTCTCGGTGGCTCCGCGATGTTTCTGTAGAAACCGATAACCATTTTCTCCGACCTCATTTCGTGCCTTCTCATCGGAGAGGAGCCGCTTCAATTGAGAAGAGAGTTCTTCTCTATTTTTCACCAGAACGGCTCCCCCTTCTGCCACCAGACGGCGAGAGATTTCTAGGAAGTTAAACATATAAGGCCCGAAGAGGACACATTTTTTAAAGAAGAGGGGTTCGAGGGGATTGTGGCCGCCTATTGGGACGAGGCTTCCGCCAATGAAGACGAGTGTCCCGAGGCTGTAAATCTTCATTAACTCACCCATGGTATCAAGGAGAATCACTCCGGGTTTCTCTGTCCGGCCTTCCACGTATTGAGATGACTCTGCGGAAAGGGAGGTCCTTCTCTTCCACAGGAGGGATTCTCTTCCCAAGATCTTCTCCACCTCCTCGAGGCGATCGAGATGGCGCGGAGCCAGGATGAGGATGAGAGAGGGATCAACCCTTTTCAGGTCTTGGAAGAGCTGGATGAAGATCTCTTCCTCTCCCGGATGGGTCGAACCCGCGATGAGGACGGTCTCTTTTCCCCGAAGGCTAAGGGAGCCGGGCAATCCTGTTGTTGCCTCTCCGGCGGGGGATGGAAAAACCTGGTCAAATTTTATGTTTCCTGCCACCTCTGTCCTGTCCGGTGAGGCGCCGATCTCGATGATCCGGCTCCGATCTTCCTCGGTCTGCATCAAGAAGAGGGAGATGTTGTTCAAACATCTTTTAAAAAAGGATTTGAACAGGAGGTATCCCCCGAATGACTTCTCGGAGATCCTGCCGTTGAAGAGGACGACAGGAATTTCCTTTCTGCCGCATGAACAGAGGAGGTTGGGCCAGAGTTCTGTCTCCGCAATGAGGAGGAGGCGAGGATTGATTTTTCGAATGGCCCTCCGGATGGTAAAAGGATGGTCAACAGGGAAAAAGAGGATCCGGTCAGCTTCAGTGATGAGTTTCTTTGCCGTCTCGTTGCCTGTGGAGGTCATGGTGGTCAGGACGATCTCACAGTGGGGGGTTTCCTTTTTGATTCTCTTCAGGAGCGGGATGGAACAGAGAACCTCTCCGACGGAGGCGGCATGGACCCAGATCGGGTTTTTAGAGGAGAGATCCGGAAAACCTCCCAATCGCTCCATCCGTTGTTTTTGAGGCCGTTTTCTGAGGAGGCTTTGCAGGAGAAGGTAGGGGATGTAGAAGATTAAAAAACAGGTCAGAAGGATATTGTAGAGGAAGTGGATCATGGGACCAGAGTTAAGTGAGCTAAAGTGACTAAAGTGAACTAAAGTTAATGAAAATCAACTTT
>DYHU01000068.1 GCA_020724025.1 Syntrophorhabdus sp.
TTGGAATCGGGAAAGTTTGTCCTCGTCGCTGAACTCCAGCCACCCAAAGGGATTGACCTCTCCGAGCTTTATGAAAATGCGGAACGACTGAAAGGCCGTCTGGACGCCATCAATGTTCCGGATCTTCAGAATGCCATCATGAGGCTGGGATCTCTTTCCGTGGCCGCCCTCCTCAAGGGAAAGGGACTGGAAGTGATCTACAATCTCTCCTGTAGTGACCGAAACCGGTTGGCGCTCCAGTCCGAGCTCCTCAATGCCTCTGTCTTAGGTTTGAAGAATATCCTGATCCTTCAGGGAGAGCATCCCTCCATCGGAGATCATTTGGAAGCTCAGCCCGTATTCGATCTTGATGTGATGGGCTTGCTCGGTGCGGTCAAACGCCTCCAGGAGGGTTATGATCTCATGGGCAATGATCTTCAGGGAAAACCTCAATTTTTTGTTGGAGCTCAGGTCAATGCCGCGACCAAAGGCCATGTCCTCGATCTGGAGGTGATGGATATGGAGAAGAAGATCCGCCTGGGAGCCAACTTTTTCTTCACCGGCTCCATCTACGATCCGGGCCTTCTGGAGAACTTTGTCAGGAAAGCGGCCCATTTCAAAGTGCCCATCATCGTGTCCATCACCTTGCTGAAGTCGGTCGGTATGGCCCGATATATCAATAAACATGTCGAAGGAGCTTCCATTCCGGACTCCATCATCGATCAATTAATGAAGGCCTCCGACAAACAGAAAGCGAGTATCGAAATTGCCAGGGATCTCATCAGAGCCATGAAACCGCTCTGCCAGGGCATCCAGATCATTCCCATTGGTTGGGAGAATCTGATCCCTGCCCTGCTCGATCAGGTCGGGCTATAAAAATGGTGTTCTCGTAAAAAGTCTGAAAAGGCTATTTTCTGTCATTCCTGCGCAAGCAGGAATCCAGGGTTTCCTGTGAAAACAGGAACCCAGATGATTTTGGTTTTCTACTTTCACAGAGAATTCCCCTGGATTCCCGTTTTCACGGGAATGACGACTTTTTACGAATTCATCAAAAATGGGGAATGGAACTTTTTAAAAAGAGATGATGGCTAAAAAGGTGTCTCCACCGACAAAGAGAAAAAGGCCGACAGAACGGCTCACCCTCGTCAACAAGAGGATTGAGTCCGGAATGTTCCACGCCATCGCCGAACTGGGGAATGACGGGATATTGGTATTCGACGAAAACCATCGGATCGAATATGCCAATCGAATGGCCTCGGAGATCACCGGGTATTCGAACGAACAGTTACTAAAGATGACCATTCTCTCGCTTCTGGACAAACCCCATCAGTCCTTTATCGAAGATCTCTTCATCCATCCTCAACGGTATGGGGAAAAAACCTGTACGGAAGCCCATCTGATTACCTCCACCGGCGAGGTCAAGGAGGCTGAGGTCTGCATTGCCCTGGCCGAAACATCTCATGGGGTTCGTAAAGGCTACGCTTATCTCAAGGACATTACGGACCGGAAAAAATTTGAAAGGGATTTAAAGGACTCCGAAGAAAAGCTCCGGAGGCTTTTCGAAAGGGTGAGGCACGGCCTCTTCATCAGTTCGAAGGAGGGAAGGTTCCTGGATTGCAATCAGGCCCTCCTTGACATGCTGGGCTATCCCAGTAAAGAAGAATTTCTCAAAATCGATATTGTCCGGGACCTTTATGTGAACCCGGAAGATCGGAAGATTCTCAAGGAGAAGGCCGAGAGGGGCGGCTATGTCAAAGACATGGAAGTGGAATTCAAGAAGAAGAACGGGGACAAGATCACCGTCCTGCTCACCGGCCATCCCATCAAAAATCAAGAGGGAGAAATAATCGGTTACGAAGGAATTAACCTGGATATCTCAGAGAGGAAACGGATTGAAGATGAACTCCGAGAGGCGAATGAGTTCTTCATGAACCTCATCGAGAGCTCCGTGGACGGGATTATCGCCGCGGATATGAAAGGCAACATCATCATTTTTAACAAGGGAGCGGAGGTCTTGACGGGATATTCAGCGGAAGAGGTCATCGGAAAGATTCATATCACGCAGATCTATCCCCCTGGAATTGCCAAAGAAGTGATGAGAAGGCTCCGGAGTTCCGATTATGGGGGAACGGGAAAACTCCTGCCCACTCAGTTCAATGTAGTCAACAAATTTGGTGCGGAGATCCCCATCCAGATCTCTGCCGCCCTAATCTACAACGGGACAGGACAGGAGATTGCCAGTGTCGGGATCTTTACCGACCTGAGATCACGTTTGATGATGGAGAAGAAACTTCAGGAGACTCATCTCCAGCTGGTCAGTTCCGAAAAGATGGCTTCCCTTGGAAAACTGGCCGCAGGCATCGCCCATGAGATCAATAACCCTCTGGGTGGAATTCTCATCTACTCCAGCCTGATGATGGAAGACCTTCCGGAGGACGATTCCAAGCGAGGCGATCTGGCCCGAATCGTCCAGGAAGCCGGCCGCTGTAAGGAGATTGTTAAAAGCCTGCTTGAGTTTGCCCGCCAGACCGAACCGAAGAAAGAGCCCACGGATATCAACCAGGCCATCAATGATGGCCTCTTCTTCCTGGTCAATCAGGCCCTCTTTCACAATATCCAGATTGTAAAGGAACTCGACCCCTTCCTGCCTTTTGTTCGGGGGAATGCCGGCCAGTTGAAACAGGTCTTTATGAATATCATTGTCAATGCGGCAGAGGCCATGCATGGCAGTGGAACCTTAACCATCACCACTTCACCCTCTCCGGATGAAAAGACTGTGCAGATCGAATTTGCAGATACGGGTGAAGGCATCCCCGAAGAGAATCTCACCCGCATTTTCGACCCCTTCTTCACCACAAAGGATGTGGGAAAGGGGACAGGCCTGGGTCTTGCCACTTCTTATGGAATTATTGAGGAACATGGAGGAAAAATCAGCGTCAAGAGCAAGGTCAATAAGGGCACGACTTTTACGATCGAACTGCCGGTTCATCCCCAGATTCAAACCATCCTGGAGGGACAATCCCTCCAATGAGGCGAGGTGAATGATGAATACAAACTCTTTTCTCTCAGAAGTGGTTCAGGCCAGTGGCGAAAAGCTGCAGGCCTGCTATCAGTGCCAGAAGTGTTCGGCAGGCTGCCCGGTCGCCTATGCCATGGATATCCTTCCCAATCAGGTGCTTCGTCACATTCAGTACGATCATAAGGAGAAGGTCCTCGGTTCGAAAACGATATGGATCTGCGCCTCCTGCTATGCCTGTAGTGTCCGATGCCCCAATAACATCGACATCGCCAGGATCATGGATACCCTGAGGGAGATCGCCGCTCGATCCGGGATCAAGCCGGGCGAGAAGGATGTCCCCATCTTTCATTCCGTCTTCCTCGACACGATCAAATCCAAAGGCCGCATTCACGAACTGAGCCTCATCCTCCAGTTTAAAACGAAAACCAGGGACTTCTTCAAAGATGCTTCCCTGGGATGGAAGATGTACCGTAAAGGTAAGATCAAACTCTTTCCCTCCAAGTTCGGAGGGGGAAAAGAGATCAAGGAGATCTTCAACACTTTTGAGAAAGGGAAACGAAGTAATGAAGCACCAAATCCCAAACACCAATAACCAAATAATGACCAAAATTCCAATAACCAAAATTCTAATCCCCTCACCCCATCCCTCTCCCCTCAGGGGAGAGGGGCAGGGTGAGGGGCGTTTTGGTAATTGGGTATTATTTGTCCCGCCTTGGCGGGATTGGAATTTGGTGATTGGGATTTAAATCACTGAAGAAGGAGTTAAAAATGATAGAGGTTTCTTATTATCCTGGATGCTCCCTCCATGGAACTGCGAGGGAATACGATGAATCGATTCGGGGCGTATCCGAGCTCCTCGGCCTCCAGCTCCATGAGTTAGAAGACTGGACCTGTTGCGGCGCCAGTTCGGCCCACTGCACGGACGAAGATCTGGCCATCGATCTTGCCGCCCGGAACCTTGCCATCGCAGAAAAGAGCCATCGGGAGTTACTCGTTCCCTGCGTGGCCTGCTACAGCCGTTTTAAAGTGGCGGAAAAAGAGGTGAAGGAACACTCCAGGAAAGTCCATTTCTCCTATCAGGGAAATGTTCCTGTTCGGTACTCCCTGGACTTCTTCTGTGACGAACCCATCCTCGAAGAGGTGAAGAAAAAGCGGATAAAACCTCTCAAGAACCTCAAGGTCGTCTGTTATTATGGGTGCCTGACAGTTCGGCCCCCCCAGTTGACTGGAATAAAACGATACGAGGACCCCAATCATATGGACCGGTTGATGGAAATACTGGGCGCTGACCCCATTCCCTGGTCCTATAAGGCCGACTGTTGCGGAGCCAGCCTGGTGATGACGCGAACCGATATCGTCAGGAGGTTGAGCGGAAAAATCCTCTCCATGGCAAAAGAGGCAGAGGCGGATTGTCTGGTCACTGGCTGCCCCATGTGTCACGCCAATCTCGATACCCGTCAGGACGAGCTGGGCAAGGAGGTCGGAGACCATTTCAACATCCCCATCCTCTATTTTTCGGAGCTAATGGGATTGGCCCTTGGCCATAAAGATGCGAGGAAATGGTTCGGCCACCACATCACCGACCCCATCAAGGTGTTGAATGGAAAAGGATTGTTATAATATGCGAATAACCAAATTCAAAACACCTGCCTTCGCCGAAGCGCCTGCCCTCCGCAAGGCTTCTGGAGGCGGGGCTTCGCGCAGGCAGGTCAATAACCAAATAATGACCAAAATTCCAATCATTGAAATTCCCCCTCACCCTTTCCCTCTCCCCCCAGGGGAGAGGATGGGGTGAGGGGCGCTTAGGTGATTGGTTACTGGGTCATTGGTGATTATTTGGTCCCGCCTTGGCGGGATTGGAATTTGGTGATTGGAATTTAGCATATTGCGCTATATGAATAAGAACAAATCGCATGAGATAAATTGATCGAAAGGGATAATATGGTTGAAAAAGTTGGCGCTGTCATGGTCGTTGGTGGTGGAATCGCAGGAATCCAGGCCTCTCTCGACCTGGCCGAATCCGGCTACTATGTCTATCTCGTGGAATCCTCGCCTGCCATTGGCGGAGTGATGGCCCAGCTCGATAAGACCTTCCCGACCAACGACTGCTCGATGTGTATCCTCTCTCCCAAATTGGTCGAGGCTGGCCGTCACCTCAACATCATGCCCCTCACCTACTCCGAGGTGATGGAGGTAAAGGGCGAACCCGGGAACTTCGAGGTGACGGTGAAAAAGAAATCCCGCTTCGTCGATCCCTCCAAATGCACGGGATGCGGGGAATGTCCTGAAGCCTGCCCGGTTCATATCAAGAGTCAATTTGACGAAGCCCTTGTGGATCGGAGGGCCATCTACCGGCCTTATGCACAGGCCTTTCCCAATATCTTCACGATTGAAAAAGGAGATCGGGCTCCCTGCGGTCTCACCTGCCCTTCCGGCATCAATGTTCAGGGTTATGTCGCCCTGATCGGGGCCGGAAAATATAAGGAAGCCCTCTCCCTGATCTGGGAAAACCTGCCTCTCCCGGGTGTATTGGGACGAATCTGTCCCCATCCCTGCGAGAAGGAATGCAATCGCAAGGATCTGGATGAACCCGTTGCCATCTGTGAACTGAAACGATTCGTTGCCGATCAGGTTCCCGTAGGGGCAATTCATGCCCGCCCCGGCCTATTAATAGGGCGGGCCGGGGAATTGCCCCTACAAGGGATTTCCGAACTGAAAAAAGAAGAGAAAGTGGCCATTGTCGGCTCCGGACCAGCAGGACTGACCGCTGCGGCCTATTTAGCCATGAAAGGATATCCGGTTACGATCTTTGAGGCCCTGCCTGTCACAGGCGGAATGCTTTATACCGGCATCCCTTCCTATCGCCTTCCCAGAGATATTCTGGCGGAAGAGATCAAGACCATTCAGTCTCTTGGTGTGGAGATCAAGACCAACTCCCCCGTCGGCCCCGACCTCACCATCGATGACCTTTTCCGGCAGGGATACCGGTCTGTCTTTCTCGGTGTGGGCGCCCATCAGGATCAAAAATTAAATATCCCTGGCGAGGACAACCCCAACGTCATCCCGGGCGTTGTCTTCTTAAGAAAAGCCAATCTCGGCCAGAAGATGGACGTGGGGAAAAGGGTGGCGGTGATCGGGGGAGGAAATGTGGCGATCGATGCGGCCTGCTCCGCCCTGCGTCTCGGTTCAGAGGAGGTCACGATCATCTATCGCCGCTCACGTGAGGAGATGCCTGCCTACGAAGAGGATGTGAAAGAGGCGGATGAAGAGGGAATCCAATTCCATTTTCTCGCCGCTCCAACGGAGATCATTCTTAAAGATCGAAAGATTTCCTCCCTCCGATGCATCCGTATGGAATTGGGGGAGCCTGATTCCTCCGGACGAAGACGGCCTATTCCGGTTCAGGGTTCGGACTTCTTCGTTGAAGCCGATACGATCATCCCTGCCATTGGCCAGACCCCGGATCTCTCTTTTCTCGCAGGCATGGGAATTGAAACAACGCCTCAGGGGACGATCAAGGCCGATCCCAAAACCCTCCAGACTTCTCGGAAGGAAGTCTTCGCCGGCGGCGATGCGGTCACCAGACCCTGGATTGCCATCGAGGCCGTGGCCGCCGGCAAAGGGGCGGCCATCTCGATTGACCGGTTTCTCAGGGGTAAAGACCTTCAGGAGGGAAGGGAAAAACCCGATATCGAAAAAGCCCGGTTCGAGGAGATTTACGGAGATCAACCCAAAGCCCCAAGGCTGCGTATGGAAAACATCCCCCTTGAGGAGAGAAGAAGAACCTTTACGGAAGTGAAGAAAGGCTTCACCGGAGAAGAGGCAAAGAAGGAGGCCCTCCGATGTCTCAACTGCGGGCTCTGTTCCGAATGTCTCCAGTGTGTGGCCATTTGCAAGGCAGGAGCCATCAACCATCAGATGAAGGAGGAGGTCGTCAATTTCAGTGTGGGTTCGATCATCCTGAGCCCTGGCTTTGATGAATATGATGCAAACCGGTTGGCCGCTTATGGATATGGCAGGCTTCCCAATGTGATCACCAGCATTCAATTCGAGCGGATCCTCAGCGCCTCAGGCCCCTTCCAGGGAAATCTTCTGAGACCTTCGGACCAAAAAGCGCCCAAGAAGGTCGCCTGGATCCAGTGCGCAGGCTCCAGGGATATGACTGAAAACGGCGGCAACGAATACTGCAGTTCGGTCTGCTGTATGTATGCCATCAAAGAGGCGGTGATCGCCAAAGAACACCATCACGAAGTCGAGCCCACGATTTTCTATATGGATATCCGCGCCCACGGAAAGGATTTCGACGCCTACTTTGAGAGGGCGAAGAAAGAATATGGCGTTCGGTTTATACGCTCGATGGTTTCTCGGGTGGCTGAAAGACCGAAGTCAAAAAATTTGATCATCTCCTATGTGGATTCCGAAGGCAAACTGAAAGAGGAGGAGTTCGATCTCGTTGTCCTCTCCGTAGGGTTGACCCCCTCAAAGGGGGCAAAAGAACTTGCCTCCAAACTCGGATTGGACCTCGATACCTATGGGTTCTGCAAGACGGAGGAGTTCTCGCCCCTTCAGACCAGCCAGTCAGGAGTCTATGTCTGTGGCGCCTTTCAGGGCCCCAAGGATATCCCTGAGACCGTTGCTCAGGCGAGCGGCGCAGTGGCCGCCGCCTCAAGCCTTCTCTCCGATGTCCGCGGGACATTGACTAGGAAGAAGGACTATCCTGAAGAGATGGAGGTGAGCGGCCAGAAGCCCCGAATCGGCGTCTTCGTCTGCCATTGCGGAATCAACATCGGAGGCGTGGTCAATGTTCCCGAAGTCAAGGACTATGCCCGGACGCTTGAGGGTGTGGTCTTTGTGGAAGAGAACCTATACACCTGTTCTCAGGATACCCAGGAGAAGATCAAGAAGGCGGTCGAGGAGAACCAACTGAACCGGGTGGTGGTAGCATCCTGTTCGCCGAGAACACACGAGCCCATGTTTCAAGAGACGATCCGGGAGACGGGTCTCAATAAGTATCTCTTCGAGATGACCAATATCCGGGATCAATGTTCCTGGGTCCATATGCACCAGCCCAGAGAGGCGACGGAAAAAGCAAAAGAACTTCTCCGAATGGCGGTGGCCAAATCCCGTCTCCTTCAACCCTTGAAAGAACCTCTGGTGGAAGTCATCAAAAAAGGTCTGGTCATCGGAGGCGGACTTTCCGGAATGAAGGCCGCCCTGGGCCTGGCTCAGCAGGGATTCGACTGCGCCCTCGTGGAGAGGGAGACAGAACTGGGTGGAAATCTTCGGCATATCTATCACACCATTGAGGGAAATGATCCACAGGGACTTCTTCGGAAGACGATCAAAGAGGTTCTCGAGAATCCTCGAATCCAGGTCTTTACAAAATCAGAACTGGAAAGCTTCAATGGCTATATCGGGAATTTTAAATCGGTCATTTCGACCAACGGGACCAAGAAAGAATACGAACATGGGGTAGTTGTTGTTGCGGTTGGGGCCAAAGAGAGTACGCCAAAGGAATACCTCTATGGCCAGGACCCGAGGGTGATCACACAGAAGGAACTGGAAGAGAAGATCGCCCTTCACGGAGAAGAGCTAAGCCGGAACCGCCATATCGTCATGATTCAATGCGTGGGCTCCAGAATTCCGGAACATCCCAACTGCAGTCGGATCTGTTGCTCTGTCGCCATCAAGAATGCGCTGAAGATAAAGGAGAAGAATCCGGAAAAAAAAGTGACCGTCCTCTATCGTGACATCCGGACTTATGGATTGATGGAACAATATTATACCCGGGCAAGAGATCGGGGCGTCGAATTCGTCCAGTACGACCTTGACTCAAAACCCGACCTGAGCCTCGAGGGAGGAAACCTTCTGCTCAGAGTTAAAGATAAGATCCTCGGAGAAGAGGTGAGCCTGCGGCCTGATCTCGTGGTCCTGGCAAGCGCCATCATGCCATACGAGAATGAAGCCCTGGTAAAGATGCTCAAGGTGCCTTTGACCGCGGACGGATTCTTCCTCGAAGCTCATATGAAGCTCCGGCCCGTCGATTTTGCCACGGATGGGATCTTCCTGGCCGGGTTGGCCCATTTTCCGAAGAGCATCAGCGAATCCATCTCTCAGGCCGATGCGGCCGTGGCCCGCGCCACCGCGGCCGTGGCCAAAGGATATGTGAGCGTGCTTCCGACCATCTCCGAGGTGGATCAGACTCGCTGTGTGGGATGCGGCCTCTGTGAACTGCTCTGCCCCTTCAATGCGATTCGTGTTGTGGAGACCGAAAAGGGAAGTAAGGCCGAGACCATTGCCGCCTCGTGCAAAGGGTGTGGAGTCTGCAGCGCCAGTTGCCCGCAGAAGGCCGCGACGGTTTATCATTTCTCCGATCAACAGTTGATTGCCCAGATCGAGGCCCTTGGCCCCGCAAAGGAGAAAGCCGCCTGACAATTTCGGAATGCGGATTTCGGAGTGAGGAATTTAGTGAGTGAACAATGATGGTCTCGTAAAAAGTCGTCATTCCCGTGAAAACGGGAATCCAGGGAATTCTAACTATATGAAAATACTGGATTCCTGCTTGCGCAGGAATGACAAAAATCTCCTTTTCAGACTTTTTACGAGATCATCAACAATAGAAGACTTAAGATTATCAGGTCATTAGGAAATCAGGATGAAGGGTAACAGGAAATTAGGTTATTAGGAAAAACTAATTCCGGATTTTTTTAGACTGATATCCTGGTATCCTGATAACTGCAACCTGATAATCTGATGGCCTGATAGCCTTTAATATGGTGAACCCCATGAGTTTTGAACCAAAAATCTTATCGTTCCTTTGTAACTGGTGCGCCTATGCGGGCGCGGACCTGGCAGGTATCTCCCGGTTTCAGTACCCGCCCAATACCCGTGTGATCCGGGTGATGTGCTCCGGAAGGGTTGACCCCTCTTTCGTCCCCAGGGCTTTTCTTGCAGGGTATGATGGCGTCATGGTTCTGGGATGCCATCCCGGAGACTGCCATTACCTGACCGGAAATTATCAGGCCGAGAAGAAAATTAGCCTCACCCGGAAATTGTTGAAGATGGCAGGAATCGGATCAGATAGACTTCTCCTCGACTGGGTCTCCGCCGGCGAGGGAGAGAGGTTTTCTCAGGTCATCCGCCAGTTCGTCGAGAAGATTCGCGGTTTGGGCCCCTTCCCTCTCGATCAGGGGATGAAAGAGAGACTTCAGGCAGTCAAAGCCTCTCTCGAGGGGGAAAAGATCCGCTGGATGGTGGGCAAGGGACCCGAACTCATGGAAAAAGAGAATGTCTATCACGAACAACTCCCCAAAGAGAGATTGGATGCGGCGATCGAAGCTACCATCCGTGACGAGTTGATAAAAAATCGAATCGTCGCATTGGTGGAATCAAAACCCTTGCCTGCGGCAGAGATCAGTCAGACATTAGACCTTAAATTAAATGAGACGCTCTCCTACCTGGTCTCATTAGTCGGAGAAGGAAAGATTGGATTTGATCCGTCAGAGGAAGGAAAAATCCCGAAGTACATTCGAAACGTCTAATTCATTTCCCTCACCCTCCCCCTCTCCCCATAGGGGAGAGGGCGGGGTGAGGGGGAGTTTCTTGTTCATAGTCCATTGTTCATTGTTCTTCATCCGGAGTTTTTAACCTATGGAAGCAGCAAGAGATCTGAAAAAAGGTATAGACAAACAGCCCATCGGCGCGGTCATGGTTGTCGGAGGCGGCATCGGCGGGATGCAGGCTTCTCTCGATCTTGCCGATTCGGGATTCTATGTCTACCTGATTGACAACTCCCCGACCATCGGCGGAGTGATGGCTCAGCTTGACAAAACCTTCCCCACCAATGACTGCTCCATGTGCATCATGTCCCCCAAACTGGTGGAGTGCGGAAGGCATCTTAACATCCGCGTCATCACCAATGCCGATGTAGAAGGCCTCGAAGGTGAACCCGGCCGCTTCAGTGTCACCCTGACGAGAAGGCCAAGATACATCCGCCCCGACCAGTGTACGGGGTGCGGTGAATGCGCCAAACACTGCCCGGTCACTGCCATCGATCTTTACAACGAAAAGTTGAGCAAGCGGGCTGCCATCTATATCAAATATGCCCAGGCCATCCCGAAGGTCTATCTCATCGATCGCGAGCAATGTATCGGATGCGGACTCTGTGAAAGGGTCTGTCTTGCAAAAGCGGTCAATTACGAAGATGGCCAGATCGTCGAAAAGATCGATGTCGGATCAATTATCCTGGCGCCCGGCTATGAGGTCTTCGATGCCCATCTCAGGCCGGAATTCGGCTACGGAGTCTATCCCAATGTGTTGACGAGCATCGAATTCGAAAGGCTCTTGAGCGCCACCGGCCCGCACAGGGGCCATCTTCTGAGGCCCTCCGATGGAACGGTTCCGGAACGGATCGCCTTCATCCAGTGTGTCGGCTCACGGGATTCCAACTGCGGAAATGATTACTGCTCATCCATCTGCTGTATGTATGCCACCAAGGAAGCCATCATCGCCAAAGAGCATGTCCACTTTGTTAAGCCCACCATCTTCTATATGGATGTGAGGGCCTATGGCAAAGGGTTTGATGCCTACTATGAGAGGGCGAAGTCCGAATACGGAGTTCGGTTCATCAAATGCATGGTCTCCAGGATCAGGGAGCAGTTTAAGACAAAGAATCTCCTTCTCACCTATCTGAACGAGGAAGGGAATCTTGTGGAAGAGGAGTTCGAACTGGTCGTCCTCTCTGTGGGCATGGTCCCTTCCAAAACGACCATGGCGATGGCGAAGAAGATGGGCGTGGAACTGGACCGATACGGATACTGTAAAACAATACCCTTCGAACCCACCTCTACCTCAAAGCCCGGCATCTATGTCTGCGGCGCCTTCGAGGCGCCCAAGGATATCCCTGAGACCGTCACTCAGGCAAGCGGCGCAGTGGCCGATGCCACCGGCATCCTCTCTCAGGCAAGGGGAACGATGGCCTTGAAGAAGGAATATCCTGTAGAGGCCGATGTGGCAAGCGAAGAACCCCGAATCGGCGTCTTCGTCTGCCACTGCGGAATCAATATCGGAGGCTTTGTCAATGTCCCCTCAGTCAAGGAGTATGCCCGCACATTAAAGAATGTGGCTTATGTGGATGAAAACCTCTACACCTGCTCCACCGATACCCAGGAGAAGATCAAGAATGCCGTTAAGGAACACCATCTGAACCGTGTTATTGTTGCCTCCTGCTCTCCGAGGACGCATGAGCCCATGTTCAGGGAGACCATCCGTGATGCAGGGCTGAATAAATACCTTTTTGAGATGGCCAATATTCGGGACCAGTGCTCATGGGTCCACATGTCTCAGAAGAATAAAGCCACAGAAAAGGCGAAAAACCTTGTCAGGATGGCGGTGGCCAATGCTAGGTTGATTCATCCGCTGGGCGAGATCGCCCTCTCCGTTACTCAGAAAGGATTAGTCATTGGAGGAGGTGTGTCAGGAATGACCGCCGCCCTCAAACTGGCCGAACAGGGATACGAAGTCTTCCTCATCGAAAAAGAGGCCCAATTGGGGGGGAATTTAAGGAACCTTCACTATACGCTTGAGGGTGAAGATGTCCAGACCTTTCTCAAGAATCTGATCAGCCGGGTGACAGGTCATCCTTCCATTCAGGCAATCACCAATGCGCTGGTCGTCGACTTCAGTGGCTCCAAGGGCAATTTCTCAACAGGGATTATGGTCGCGCCTACGATGTATTACCGGAAGATCGAACACGGAGTCACCATCCTGGCCACTGGCGCCGATGAATGGAAACCAACCGAATATCTCTATGGTGAGGACCCCCGCATCCTCACCCAGTTGGAACTGGAAAACCGAATTGCCAATCAGCCGGACGGAGTGGCTCAAGCCAATCAGATCGTCATGATCCAGTGTGTGGGATCAAGAAATGAAGAAAGGCCTTATTGCAGCCGGACCTGTTGCGCCACCGCCATTAAAAATAGTCTCAAGATAAAGGAACTGAATCCCGACGCTAAAATCACGATCCTCTACCGGGATATGCGGACCTACGGTCTGATGGAATCGTACTATGCAAAAGCCAGAGACGAAGGAATTCTGTTCATCAGATATGAGCCTGAGAAAAAACCAGCAGTCAGCAAAAATGGAAAGGGACTCTCCGTCTCTATTGTTGATCCAATCCTGAAGGAGGAGATGGAGATAACGCCCGATCTTTTGGTCCTTTCTTCGGCTACCATTGCGAGGGAGAATGAGGAATTGGCGACCATGCTGAAGGTCCCCCGAACAGCAGAGGGTTTCTTCCTGGAAGCGCATATGAAACTGAGACCGGTCGATTTTGCAACGGATGGCCTCTATCTGGCTGGCTCAGGACATGGTCCTAAATTGATCAGCGAAAGCAT
This sequence comes from Syntrophorhabdus sp., assembly GCA_020724025.1. Next base: position 13,393 of record DYHU01000068.1, read on the forward strand.
CTCCCAGGCAAGCGCAACAGTCTCCCGGGCTTGCACCATTCTTTCAAAGGAGAAAATCTTGGTCGGAGGCGTCGTGGCCATTGTGGAAGGGGAGCGGTGTGCGGCCTGTTTGACCTGTGTGAGGCTCTGTCCGTACAATGTCCCGGTGATCAATGCCAAGGGGGAGGCGGAGATTGATCTGGCCAAGTGCAAGGGGTGCGGCAGTTGTGTGGCCGAGTGTCCGGCCAGGGCCATAGAGCTGATGCACTTTCGGGATGGGCAATTGTGGGCGAAGAGCCAGGCCTTGGTTTTCAGTTCGGAGTTCGGAGTAGGGGCAATTCATGAATTGCCCCTACAGGGTTCGGAGAATTCATAAAGGTTTTACTCCGAACTCCGAACTAAATTACTCCGAACTAATCAATAGATAGGAGAGGCAATGGAGGCAGCGCAGGAGCCACGAGTCACCAGTCACGAATCACCAGTCACGCAGTTTGAGCCTGAGATCTTGGCATATTGTTGTGAGCATTGAGCTTACAGTGCGGCGGACCTGGCAGGTTCGATGAGGCTTTCCTATCCGACAAATGTGAAGATCGTGAAGGTGCCCTGTACGGGCCGGGTGGATATTCTATTGATCCTTAAAGCCTTTGAATCAGGGGTGGACGGGGTTTACCTGGCGGGGTGTTTGGAGGGGGAGTGTCATTTCTTGAGGGGGAACCTCAGGGCCAAAAAGAGGGTCCAGTATGTAAAGACACTATTGGATGAGGTAGGATTGGGTTCGGGTCGAGTGGAGATGTATAATATGAGTTCAGCCCAGGGTCAGAGATTTGCGGAGGTGGCCCGTGAGATGACAAAGAATATCCGGGCGTTGGGGCCGAGTCCGGTGAAGAAGTCTAAAAGTTAGAGGAGCGTCCTGCAGGGCAGGACTTGAGGAGCG